>CAIJIZ010000169.1 GCA_903820735.1 uncultured Pirellula sp. | reverse complement strand
TGGTTGAGCATCCAAGCGGCTTGTTTCTCGACAGCATCGAGGGCCAGTTCACCTTGGGAGTTCAGTGGAGTGTGGACAGCGGCGACGAGACCGTGAAGGGGTTGAAAGTCGATCATTGGAGTTCAGGTTTGGGACGGATCATCAGGACCAGGAAGATAGAGATCAGCGCGAGCAGGGCGAAGATACTGAAGCTTACGTAGAGAGGGACGTTCGAGTCACGCAAACGGCCGAATTCTTTATCAGCGAAGCCGCCGAAGGAGATACTAACGAAGTTCATCAGGCCGTATCCTGTTGCGCGCAATCGAGGTTCGACAATTTGCGAGAGGATAGGCATGTTGTTGCAATCGAAGAACCCCCAGCCGAGCCCGAAGAGGATCAGGCAAGCGACCGCGATCGTGAGGCTTGTAGCGTTTCCGATCCCGAGGATGGCTGGGGCGATCATGGCCATTCCAAGGGCGCTGACGTAGAGGCGTGCGCGGATGTTGTAAGCCATCCATCGATCTGCCAAGAAACCTCCGAGAGCAGCGCCGAGGATTGCAGCAAGTTGCCAATAGAGAGTTGCGGTGACCCCTGATGCTCCTTGGCCCAGCTCGAAGCGATCTCGAAGGATAGCGGGCATCCAATCGCGGACGACCCAACCGGCCATCGCAGGTAGGGTGAAATAGGCGACGAGTAGCAAGAAGGAGGGGTTAAATAGGAGTGTAGAAAAGGCGTGTGTGGATTGGTTTGTTTTGTACGACGATTGGTTCGCAGGATCGGTATTCATAGGGTCGT
Source organism: uncultured Pirellula sp. (assembly GCA_903820735.1). Lineage (GTDB taxonomy): Bacteria > Planctomycetota > Planctomycetia > Pirellulales > Pirellulaceae > JBKCUI01. The sequence continues at coordinate 4,480 of CAIJIZ010000169.1, read as the reverse complement.
CGGTCGTTAGATCGTTGTTAGCCGATGAGTGATCGCGGAGGATGGTAGCCAATGGCAGTGCGTAGAGCATTCCGAAGAGACCGCATGCGGCGAAGGCTTCGCGCCAGCCGAGGTAGGTAGCGGCGTAGCCGCCGAAACCGCCGGCGATGGTTCCCAAGTAGATAGCCGATTGGTGAAGTCCGACGGCTTTGGATCTCGAGGATCCTTGGTGGTAGTCCGCGATCAGAGCCAATGCGGCGGGGATATAGAAAGCTTCGCTTACACCCATCAGGGAGCGGGCCCATAGAAGTTCGTTATAGGAGGTTACTTGGCCGGTCCACCAGGTAATAGCGGACCACGCGAAGAGGCTTGCGGCGATCGTCCAGCGGCGAGAGATACGATCTGCGCAGAGCCCACCCAATACGCTGAAGAACGCGTAGACCCATTTGAATTGCCCGAGCATGGTCCCCCACATTAGTTGAGGGGTGTTGCTTGCGGCGAAGTCCGGGATGGAGTCCATGACTGATTTCTGCATGGAGGCCATCATTTGTCGATCGAGGTAGTTGAGCAAGGCTACCGGCATCAGCAGAAGGACGAAGAGCCACGCTCTGTGAGTGAACCAAGTTCCCTCTTGCTCGGACAATTGCGACGAGTTGAAGTGCGGCGGTTTCGATTCAGGGGGTGGGAATTGCGATGGGGTGATGTTGGAGTCGTTCACGGTAGTGGTGGGGGATTAGGTTCCGCGTCGGTTACCGAACCAGTGGATATGTTGTCGGTCGCAGAGTCGCAGGTCGTGGGATCGACACCAGTTGGCAAGCCAGCTCAATTGCAGTTGTAGTTCTTCGTGGGTGGTGCCACGAGGCATGAGCATTACCCGTTCGGGTGCCCAGCCACGGAGTCGTTTGAGGTACTCGAGGACTTCTTCGGCATCGAGGATAGATCCTACCACAAACTTTAGTTGGTATTCTCCGCGTGCGATCAGAGACTCGACGATGTGGGGGGTATAGCGACGTGCGTCGTGGCGACGAACCCAGGTGTCTTCGGCGTAGCCGATAGGGGTTGAGTTGCTGAGTTTAGGGCTGATGGACCAGAGGTCGCAGTCGACTTGTTGGACAGAATCGCGGGTGTCTGGTTTTTCCCCAGCGGGGGCGACCCCGATGGTTCCTGTGGTTTCGACGGTTCCTGCGGTTTCGATGGTCAAGTGTTTGCCACGGGCTCGGATAGCGGCGCAGAGTTCACCGATTTCCTCGAAGATCATCGGTTCGCCACCGGTGAGAACGACGTGAGCGATACGCGATCGGTCGACTTGTTCAAGGATATCTTCGATGCTTTGTTGGGGGCCTTCGGGTTCCCAGGAGGCGTAGCGGGTATCGCAGAACCAGCATCGCAAATTGCAGCCGCTTGTTCGGATAAACAGGCTAGGGGTGCCCGTAAGCATTCCTTCGCCTTGAACACTTTCAAAGATTTCTGCGATACGAATCAATCGAGGACTCCGGGTAGATGAACGCTAAAACATCTATTGTATTTTCTCAAGCTTGTTAAGATATGCCAAGGGTTGGGTTTGCGGGAGGAGGCGAGAGCTGACTCAGGCGGCCCGGGGTCGAGAAATTTCTCGGGAAGAATTTAGTCGTTTTCCCGAAGTTTGCTCGATGAGACTTGAAGCATCGCAGTCATTTAACCAGTGGAAAACCAAACTGTGCCAGGAACACCCTTTGTCAGTGAACTTGAATGTTTCGATAACTCCTATCCGAATCGGGATTACACGATTGAGATAGTCTGTCCCGAGTTCACATCGATCTGTCCAAAGACAGGGCAACCTGATTTTGGGACGTTGGTCTTCAGGTACGTTCCGGATCAGAAGTGCGTCGAGCTCAAGAGTTTGAAGTTGTACTTGCAGAAGTTCCGCAACGAGGGGATTTTCTACGAGAACGTAACGAACTGCATTTTCGATGACTTTTTGAAAGTCACTTCGCCGCGATCGGCGACTTTGGAAAGCCGTTGGGGGGCACGGGGCGGGATCACTTCTACGATCACCATCTCGTACACCCAATCCAAGGAATAAAAGGGTCCACGGGAAACTAGGGTTGCGGGGAAACTGGGTTCACCGGAAACCGTGGGGTTGCGGTGCCAGAAGGAAGAGCGAGGTATGATCATGAAGCAAACGCAAGTACATCCGCCGCTGTTGTTAGGTGGGCTGGCTGATGAAGCCGCGAATCAAAAAACGGCGATGCAACAGTTTTGTGCTTTCGCTGCAATGGGGCTGCGCTACTACACGTTGCGTTTCATCGATGCGGGTGGAGGGATCCAGAACGTTATGCAGCTCGAGCCTAAAGGGATCGAGACGATTTTAGAGTTGCAGCGCGAGTATGGGCTCAGTGTATCGAGCATCGGTTCCCCTATTGGCAAAGTCAAACTGCTCGATGTCAATGATGGTACGAACAATCGCTTCGTGCCGTTCCAAGAGTACTTGCAAAAGGACGTGCGGAGAGCTTGTGATCTTGCGAATCAGTTCGGTAGCAAGCTGATTCGTGGATTTTCCTTTTATCATCCTCGCGGGACTGATCCGAATGAGCATGTAGCTCAAGCGGTCGATCAGATCGGTGCGATAGCCACCATGTGTGATTCGTACGGATTGACATTTGGGCTGGAGGTCGAAGCGAACTTGATCGGGCAGACGGGCAAGTTGTTAGGGAAAATCTACGATGCGATTTCCCATCCTGCCTTGGTTTTGGTTTTCGATGGTGCGAATTTGGTGTGCCAAGGAATGTCGGGCGATCAAGTCTTTGAAGAATACTTGGCGATGAAGCATGGCATGGGTTGGATCCACGTGAAGGATTACAAGAGACCGAATGTGCATCGATCCGGTGGTAATGGGGCTGCGGCACATGTAGACGAAGAGTCGTTGACGGCATTCGTGCCAGCGGACATGGGGGATTCGGGTCACGAAGCGATCTTCAGAGATATTCGAGCCGATTACCCAGCGATTATCGAGCGGGTAACCAAACGTGGTCTGCCGGGATTCTTTGTGGATCTTGAACCACACGTAAAGGGTGGAGGCCAATTCGGCGGCTTTAGCGGCCCGGATGGGTTTGGGGTAGCGTTGCGAAGTTTATGCAAGTTGCTCGATTATGTCGGGCTTGAGTACCACTTGCGCGGTTTTGAAGATTTGCGCGGTTAGGGAGCGGACGGATGAATCGGGAGCAAGTAGGTTGGAGATCGCTGTATCCTTACGACTCCCATTATTTAGCCCTTGGTTCGCAGCAGGCTTCCAACGATGGGCGGGTGCGGTTGCATTACATCGATGAAGGTCCTCAGGGGGTGAAGCCTCAGTCGGCTAGGAATGCGGCTGGTGTTGAAGGATTTGAAACTAGCGGAGCACAGCATCCCTCTCCGAGTATCTTGTGTGTGCACGGCAATCCGACTTGGTCGTTCTACTATCGATCGATTGTCGATCGGTATCGCGCGACGAACCGGGTGGTTGCAGTCGACCACATCGGATGTGGGATGAGTGACAAGCCACCGCAGTACGCTTATACGCTACGTCAGCATACCGACAATTTAGTAGCGTTGATCGATGCGATTGACATGCAGCGGATCGTGATGGTTGTTCACGATTGGGGTGGAGCGATTGGATTGGGAGCGGCCTTGCGTCGTTTGGATCGCATGTCTGGCTTGGTCGTCTTGAATACCGGGGCTTTTCCTCCCCCTTATGTACCGTTGCGGATCGCTGCTTGTCGCCTTCCATGGATAGGAAGTTTTGCGATGCGTCATTTGAATGCGTTTGCTAGGGCAGCGACGGTGATGGCGATCGATCGATTGCCGCGATTGGAATCTAAAGTGCGTGACGGGTTGCTTGCTCCTTACGACACCGCAGCGCATCGAGTTGGAATCGATGGGTTTGTCAAAGACATACCGATGAGTAAATCGCATCCGACGTTTGCCACATTGAAGACGCTTGAGAGCGATTTACCGAAGCTTGGTCAATTACCGATTCGGTTGGTATGGGGAATGAAGGATTGGTGTTTTACGCCGGAGTGTTTGCGTCGTTTTGAAGAGGCTTGGCCGAACGCTTCGGTTCGCGAGTTGAGAGACGTGGGGCACTACGTCATGGAGGAAGCGGCAGAGGAAGTCGCCGAGGAGCTTGCGGGGTTGATCGGGCACTAGTGAAGTTTGCGGTGAGTATGAGTGGAACCCTTGGCCACATGGCTTTCTGGGGTGGTGCGAGGGGTGCGATTGGCTCACGCAAAGACGCAAAGACGCAAAGAAAACCGGTAATTGTTGTGTCGTGTCGGGTCGCGTCGGGGATGAGGTGGGAGAGAAATGCTGTTGGAGTTTCAGTTAATTGTGTAGGTTCATCGTGCGCGGTGTTGTTACGCGCGGACTGGTGGGTTTCGCGGTCGGTGGATTACCGGGGCCTATGCGATGGTGGTTTTTGGGTTGTTGGAGTGGTTTGAGAAGTTGTAGGCCGACCGCTTCACCACACCCTACGTACGGTAGCCGA
>CAIJIZ010000168.1 GCA_903820735.1 uncultured Pirellula sp. | reverse complement strand
TACCGCGATGCTGAGTACAAGAATCCTGGTTTTTCACCTAGGAAATTACCTGAAGAACCCTCGAATCCACGAAACTCAATGCGATGGGACCTAACGCGACTCGCTTCGAGATTTTGGATTTACTGAGAGGCTTAGCCGCCGTCTTTGTGGCTTGGCACCACTTGTTTCTCTACGCTCCGGAATCGGATTTGGCGGATCAAGTTTGGCCAGCGCTGGGTTACATGTTCTATAACTATGCGCTCTATGCTGTGGCGGTCTTCTTTGTGCTCGGAGGATTCATGTCGAGTCTCTCCCGCTGGCCCTCTTTTTCTGGAACGAAGCTCGATACAACGTCCGAGAAGCCAACGTGGCGAAGCCTTCAGCGGGCGATCCTTGATCGCTATTATCGTTTAGCGATTCCTTACTTGGTCATGCTCCTGTGCTTGCTGAGCATTTCATGGATCGCGAAACGCAACGATCATGATTTGCATCTGTTCGAAGATTTCTCCTGGCCGCAAGTCTTCGCGCATTTGCTCTTCTTACAAGACTTGCTCGGCTACGAGAACTTCTCTGCGGGTACGTGGTACTTATGCATTGATATGCAGTGGGTTCTTTTCTTTTTGTTGCTTACCTTCGCCTCGGCCTATTACCTACCTAACACCATAACACGCCAACGCATCGAGTGCACGATTTATATGCTGTTGGGTTTGTCATCGGCATGGTGGTTCAGTCGTGAAGCAATTTATGAACCAACGTTGCTATACTTCGCTTCTCAGATTGTGCTCGGACTGCTGCTCGGTTGGTCGTTGCAAGGGAAACTCCAGTCGCGATGGCTGCTCTTGTATACGGTGGGGGTTGCAGGAAGCTTGCTGATCAATCCAAGACCACAACTCATCGTGTCGCTTGCGGCCACTGGATTGATATGGATCAACGCGCAGCCCAGTCGTATTGGCCAAGTATCTCATGGAGCAACGAAATGGAAGCTACCGCCGTTTTTTCGCTGGTTAAGCGATATCTCGTATAGCTTGTTTTTAGTCCACTACTTAGTCCACGCAGTGATCTTGCACATGCTCAGCCCGTGGGCTGCTCGAGGGCCTGTAGAAGCCTTGATCGCGATGGGGATTGCTTTCGGCATAGCTTTAGGTGTCGCAGACATCTTTTACCGATCAGTCGACAAACCTACCCAGATATGGCTCAAAGCGCGACGAACCAAAGAATTAGCCGCTGGGTAACAAGAAAACAATCACAGCGTCCAGCCGGTGTTTCCAGCCACTGTTTTCCCGTTTGTGCCGTTGCGAAGGACCTCTTGCCAAAGATCCATAGCGGAGGACTGTTGGACTTCTTCGACAGCTTGTGCTGTCACCTTCAAGCGATCCAATCGGGGGACAGGCAACCCATGTGAGAGCAACTCTCTTGGGGGCAAGACCACCAGCATCGCAGCAACGCTTGGGTTCGTTAGAACTGCCATACAGCGTTGACGATAATCGGACTCCCCTAAGTCGATGTGTTGCTTGCCAATGAAGATTTCTCTCGGCGTGACCGCTCCAACGTTCTGATCATCTTTTAAACCGAGTTCGCTACGCCTGTGCTCAAGCCAATCAAGTACTTCTTGGTTCCAGTCTTTTGGATCTGCCGATGAGCACAACCCATCGATCGCAATCGTGCCGGTGGAATGGTTTGGGAAAAGCATATCTAAAATCGCTTTTCCGACGGGACGAGGTTTTCCGAAGAGCGGGATCACATGCGGGCCGAGCGACGGCCCTGCATTGACTTCGACCACCGCTCCTCGTTGAGCCATCAACGGCGCGGAGATGTCTTCTGCAAGCACATCGAGACCAGCGATATCCAACCCCACCGTGCGAGCTGCCAACACGGCTTGCTGAGCTGTCAGCGGATGGACTTCTTCGGTGCAGTCGGTTGTTAAATCGCCGGTGCGCCGTACGAGGACTTCACGCTGCGCTTCTGGTACGGATTCACTTTGTAGACCTTGCTTCGCAAGCTCGATCTTGGCGGCTGCATCCAGTTTTAAGACGCCGAGAGGATCGGTATAAGCTTCGCCGCGTCGAGGATCTTCGTTGAGTGCATGAACTAATTGCTCGATCGTAGAGATCCCGTCACCTGTTACGGTCTCCCAGTGACCGCGAGCCGCAGCGACAAGTTGGTTGCCGACTACGAGGAGCCGATGGTGCTGACCGCGCGCGAATTGTTCGACCATCACTTCGGTCGTCTGGCCATCTTCAATCGCCCAATGATACGCCCGCTGAACTTCCTCTTGCTGAGTAAGTTCGATAGAGATGCCTCGTTGATGGTTGGCATCTTTGGGTTTAACCACAACAGGTAAACCGACTTCGAGGGCGGCGGTCCAAGCGTCCTCCGGGCTGGAGACAAGGCGACCGAGTGGAACTGGCACGCCGACATTTCGCAACAAGCGTTTCGTTAGGTCTTTATCACTGGCAATCGATTCGGCGATGGCACTCGTCGCATCGGTCTCCGCTGTCCATATTCGGCGTTGATGGATCCCTTCACCGAGCTGGCACAGCGAGCCGCTTGTCATGCGATAGTAAGGAATACCACGCTCAATGGCTGCATCAAGGATCGCTCGGGAGCTTGGACCAAGCCGCACGTCGTCGGCATAATCGAAAAGCTCCCGAAATTTCTTCGCGATTGGGTATTCTTCGCCCCGCACTGCTACGTCGAGCGAATTCGCATCGATGACTTCAGCCGCTAGTTCGAAGCACTTTTTCGCCAGCAGTTCTTCTTCCATTTCCAGCGGAAGGACTTTGTCGCACACACAGTCATCGCTAGAAGCCAGGGAGCATGAAGGAGTCAGCGAAGCGACAGGAACACCTGCCATGGCAGACATCCATTCGGCGATTCGAAGAAGTGCGTTTCCATACGTGCAATTCTCTCGATCCTGCGTTTGGAGTTTTCCAAGAATGCTTCGAGCGGTCGATACACTAGCCACGTGGGTGGTGGTAAAGCGTCCTGCATCGAGAAACCCTTGTAGCAAGTGGACCACTCGGTCGATCTTGCTAAAAGGTCGCGAAGCCACCTCTTGGGGGAGGTAGAGTTCGAGCACTGGACGACGCGACCAACGACTTGGGCCGTGAATCGCAAGCGAATGCCATTGGGGCTCCGAATCGGTCATCTTAGAATCGATCCGATGGGTTCACGGAGGGAGTCGTTCCTCGTACGGCAACTTTCTCGTCGTCGATGCGGGTAGAACCACCATTGTTGGAGGCTGCTGGATTAGGAACAAGGAGTTTTGGATTCCACTGCGGCTTGCCTTCAAATCCTGCCGGTGCTTTCAAAGGCAATAAGTTTGGAGGCAAGATCGGTTGATTGTTCGAGGCTGATGGAGCTGGCATCAAGCTTGAGTTGGATTTGGAAACCGCGCTCGATGCCGCACCGGGGAAAGGGTTGGTCGGTAGGTTCGAGTTCGCAGGATCGGACTGCGCTTTCACCGCGCGACCAACAGGGGATTGCGCTGTCGATCCGGTTGCAGATGGACTATCGATCGGTACGAGTGGAAGGCGATTCATCGGAACCATTTTCGCAACGCGCGAATCATTATCGCTCCATAGACCGGCTGTGCTTGTCGATCCTGTCCCGGTTCCAGGTTGTGCGGCAGGTTGTGCGGCTGGAGCCGAAGCAGCTGGTGGATTGTTCGAAGGTGTTAAGCTCGGTACGCGATGCGCTTCGGGATCAAGCACCGCTCCACTTTGTGGACTGCTTGTAGGAGGTAGGACCTGCTGTTGAAGGACTGGTTGTGAAGCAGGATCCATCGCAGGTTTCGCGGGCAAGTAAGTCACGGGACCATAAGGAGTAACCGACGTTGCACCGGCGACCACTGGAGCGACCAAGTTCCCGGTAGTCGGGCACAGACCGTTCGGGCAATTTGCAGTCGTCGAACCGGCCAAAGGGGATGTCGCACCGGCCATAGGGGATGTTGCAAGTGCTCCACCGTAATAGACCCCGTTGGAAAGGGTTCCAGCTTGTCCGGCTTGCGGTACGGTTGCAGTTGCAGGTACGGTATTTCCCGCAGTTGCTGCCGATCCAGCAGTCACTGCCGATCCAGCAGTCACTGC
>CAIJIZ010000167.1 GCA_903820735.1 uncultured Pirellula sp. | reverse complement strand
CTACGAACTAGTGTTCCAAAGTCGTTCTGGGCCCCCGCAACAACCTTGGCTCGAACCGGACGTTTGCGATCGAATCGAGCAACTCCATCAAGAACAGCAAATCAAGCATTTGATCCTTCAACCACTCGGGTTTATCTCCGACCACATGGAGGTTCTCTACGACCTCGATGAAGACGCTTTAGGTGTATGCAAAGAACTTTCCATTCACGCCGTCCGCGCGAAGTCGGTTGGGGTTCACCCCGCCTTCGTCTCCATGATCGTCGACTTGATCCAAGAGCGACTTAGCGAAGGCACCGAACGACCTTGTTTGGGTGAGTATGGTCCAAGTCACGATTTGTGTCCTGCGAATTGTTGTTTGTATCCCCAAACAGCACGTCCGGCCCGCCCCGCACCAACCGCGTAGCCCCGTTCCGAGTCAAAAATTGTGTACGTTGATGTCCGAGCGCTCGTTATGTAGCGTGTGGCTCTTACCGAAGCGCGCTCGCATGGAGCAGTGTGACTCAAATCAATTTAAGCGTTCGCCGCTTCAGACGACGTATCCACATCACGAATACTTGCCCCTATGCCGAGAATTCTTTCCGAGTTTCCCTACTCCTACCTGCTTCTCGACGGCACATGCTTTCGTTCTGTCGTTGCTCTGCATGATGAGTTGTCATTAACGCTTGGACTACCATCTTGGTACGGCAGGAACTGGGATGCACTGCTTGATTGTTTGTCATCGATCGGCGAGAAACGCAACAACCTTTGCTCCAATTGGGATTGGATCATCGCAAAACGACTCGTACTTTCAATCCGTAGCTTCTCTACAGAGAACGCCGATGCAGATACGCTGATGCGTTTCCTCCAAGTGGTTGCCGAAGCAAACGAGCGACTCGCAAAACTTGATTCGCAGAATCGAATATGGATCGAATACAATACGATTCCGTCCGAAACAGGGTAGCATACCTATCCAAGCACAGTAGTGAACTCGGCTTAGCGAAGGACGAACGCTTCAACGAGATGAATGTTTCGCGGATCCCCCATCTACATCTCAGCACTCTGCTGATTATTGGCTGGACCGCATTTGCACTACTGCTAATCGTGATCCCTGGTGAGGTTGACGATCGATACTATGCTCGCGACTTTCAGCTACACGTACATGGTTGGCCATGGGTTCACTTGTACCGTTTCGTTCCCAAGCCAGATTCACAAGGGTAGGGAAGCGTGCGACTCGACGCTCTTTTGACCTCGAATCGTAATCTTGGTCATCCTCTACCATTGAAACCTGTTCCCGGCGGTCGATTTTGGACAACTATAGAAAACTGGACTTTTTGGAGAGGGATGCTGGTACCGAACTGGATGGGTTGTCTGTTCAACGCGCTGACCAAGGCGTCTAGCTACGCAGTGAAACGGTACTCGTACTCGACGGCTGTTTAAACTGCGGCGATGTGCTGCATATCGGTCCTGCGGCGCAGCGACAACGTACCAGCTCTTATGACCGAAGTAAAACGTTCACTTGAGGGAGGCATCAAGTTTGCGCATCGCGGTAGTTCTCAGTGCGCTAATCTGTGGTTGGATATCGATCCACATACCATACAACTTATGCGTTGCCTCACGATTCACGGCAATCGATTCAGCTAGATAATACCATGGTAATTTGCGGCCCACGGAGTCGATATCAATGGCATGACCAACCCAATCATCTATCTGCCGCTTTGACTCTTCAAGCAACGCCAGCGCATCGGTCTGATTGCCTTGTCCGCTGAGCGCGATCGCCAGCGGAGCATCGACCAAGCTACGTGCAGGCCATTCACGGGCAGCGGCAGAACGCAACCAGCGAACCGCCTCAAACTCCCGACCAGCTCTCAGAAAAGCTAGACCACAGATATATTGAGACTCGAAAGGAGGTAAGCGTTCGGCTCGATTTCGCTCGCCCAGAAATTCCCTTGGTGGCCGCCTACCGTGCGGTGGTGGGCCATTATGTTCTAACCAGTTCTGTGCCAACTGCGCTAGCAAGGCACCCTGTTCTTCAGATGGCAATATCAATACACTCCGCAACACATTCCACTTGGGTTTTGAGTTCGGTTCTTTCAAAATGCTCAGGTATTTAGCTTGTAGCTGCTCAAGCTCACTTTGATACCCCATCACTTCGAACAACGCCGTTACTCCGATCCATTGCGGTTCATCGACGGGGGCTCCGAGGTTCAAAGCACGCCGGTAGTCTTCTGCGGATTCCTGCCACATGTAAAGCCGAGCATAGAATTGTCCGCGAAGCACCCAGGGAAGATGATAACTCGGTTGCAACTCCGTCGCTCGCGTAAATTCTTCGAGAGCAGAACTCCAAAGTTCGTTCTCCGCATCCAATTGGCCATTGGTAAGTAGTAAATTGGCTTGCGTCAACCGACTTGCAAATTGTTCTACCTCCTGCCTCGCTTCCGTGGCTTGCTTTTCAGCCGTGATCGCTTTGCGCAGCGCAGCATCTTTCTGGTCTCGTTCGCGAATCGCATCGAACATCTGCCATACACTGACAATCGTTCCAAGCAATAGTGAAGCGGCGAGCATGCCGATTGTGAAAATCGACTTTCGATGGCGACGGGTGAATTTTGCTAGTTGATAAACGGCGGAGGGTGGCCTTGCATCAATCGGTATTTGATCGAGAAAGCGACGTAAATCAACCGCCAATGCGGCCGCAGATTCGTAGCGACGGTTCCGATCTTTTTCTAAAGCTTTCATGACAATCCAGTCCAGATCTCCTCGCAAAGCGGACTGCAAACGACTCGGTGGAGTGCGGCGAGCGTCGGCTACGGTGCTGAGACGATTGTGCAACGTAGACACGCGATGGCTAGGAAATGGCGGTTCTTCTTCACGAATGATTTTCCTCATTTCATCAAAACCTGCCGAGTTCAACCGTTCGCGTTCAAACGGGGTGGTTCCAACAAGCAACTCGTACAACATCACACCCAGCGAATAAATGTCGCTCCGCGTATCCACATCCAAACCGCTCATCTGAGCTTGCTCGGGACTCATGTACAGTGGAGTCCCAATCATCGAATAGAACCGCGTGTATATGGTTCTCTCCGTAAGGTCCTCTCCCATAGCTTTAGCTACGCCAAAATCTATGACTTTCACAATCGCTTTGTCATCGTGCAAAGTTATCATCACGTTCGATGGTTTCAAATCGCGATGAATGACACCTTTCTGGTGCGCGTGCTGGACGGCTGCACAAACATCCTGAAACAGTCGAACTCGATCTTCAAGCTGTAGTCGATAATTGTCGCAGTAGTCCGTAATGGGCAAGCCACGGACGAGTTCCATCACAAAATACGGTCGTCCATCTTCCGTGACGCCGGCATCGAAGACTCTCGAAATATTCGGGTGGTCCATCATTGCCAATGCTTGACGCTCCAGTTCGAACCGTGCGACGACTTCGTCGGAACCAGTCCCTGGCTTAATGATTTTCAACGCAACCTTGCGTTTAACCGGATGCTCTTGCTGTGCGACGAACACCAGCCCAAACCCACCTTCGCCGATCTTCTCCATCAGCCGAAATGGACCGACAAGGGTGCCAATGTGCTGCGTTGCTTCACCGGACTGCCCTTGGGTTAACAAAAATGCTGCACTCTCATCGACGGGACACCCTTCAACTAACTTCCGATCCAAGATGCAGTCATTCGACTCATGCGCAATCAACAAGTCCTCCACTGAAGCTCGTAGAACCTCATTCGCCCCACAAGCGTATTTAACGAACTCGGCTCGTCGAGTCGGGTCATCAAACTCGATGGCTTCCAGAAAGATCGATCGTTCGCTTAAGTTGGTCATCGGTACTAAGAAAATTGGTTAGTTGCAAATCAAGGAGCGATGGTTAGTCCTTAACGCACGCATCCATCACCGACGCTCAGGGAACTGGGTCTAAATAAGTTCATCACTCGTTCCCGTCCATTTGCCGTTTAAGCCAAGCTCGGGCGTACGTCCAATTGCGTTTGACGGTTCTTGGTGAAACCCCAAGAACTTGTGCCGTATCGTCGATAGTCATTCCCACAAAGTAACGAAGCTCCACGAGCTTGGCCAATTGCTCATCTTCCTTTTGCAACTCCGTCAACGCATCATCCAATGAAAGTAAGTCCGCAACGTCGGTCTGAACGGGGCCCGCACATTCGCTCAAACGCTCGCTCAAAGATTCATCGTGCAGCTCCAATTGCAATCGAGCACCCCCGTGCTTCTCTCGCCCTCGGCGTCGCGCGTTATCGATCAAGATGCGGCGCATGGCCTCCGCTGCCGAAGCGAAAAAATGAGCTCTCCCATCCCAACTTGTTCCATTCTCCGGACCTACTAACCGCAGATACGCTTCATGTACCAGAGCCGTCGGCTGCAAAGTATGCGTTGCTCGCTCGCTCGACATTCGGTGGGTCGCGAGCTTCCGCAACTCGTCATAAACCAACGGTAAAAGCTGACTTGCCGCTTGGCGATCCCCATTCTCCAGGGCAGACAACATTTTGGTGACTTCCGCAGTCATATACCTGTGTTTTCTAAAGGATCCGTGTTACTGGAGACTTCATATCGAGTCCTACCCATCACTAGATCTCCTGGATGAGCAGCAATTGTCCTGACAGGTTCCGCTACGAATGAGGTTCAATGCGCCATTCGCAACCGCAAGAAAAGTGTACCTTAGTACCTACTAAAACACGTGGGCTAGCAATCGTTTCGCTGACTCCGGGAATTTTCCAAAAACTTTTGGCCCTCCCCAGCCACAAATGACGCATTGGTTCCTAACCAGCTTCCCTGCCGTAGGAAAACCTCGTGATAATCAGTTGTGGAAACAATTGTTTAAGGACTTGTGGCAAGAATTATTGCACCTGTCGCGGTTTAGCGTCGTTAGGTTGGCGAAATCCTCTTTGGAACATGATTTGAGATTCGTATGCGAAATTGGACGGTCGGAATCGTGGGAGGTGGCCCAGGTGGACTGATGACCGCTTACGCGCTGCAAAAAATTGCGGACAAGCCGATCCGGATGACGTTGTTTGAGGCCAGTGATCGGTTGGGCGGAAAGATCCTGACACCTAGGTTTCAGCAAGCCAACGTTAAATTCGAGGCCGGTGCTGCCGAGTTTTATGATTACTCCCAGCACGATGAAGACCCGCTGAAAATGCTGATTGCCGAACTTGGGTTGTCGATCAGTCCGATGGCGGGATCAGCGGTGATCTCCAACGACCAAGTCCTAGCCAATCTTGACGATATCCGAAAACAACTTGGAGAGAAGGTTTACCAGTCGCTGCTCGATTTTGACGCCAAGGCCCGCGACCGGATGACCCCGCAGGAATTTCATGCGTCCGATTATCCCGATGGCTATAACCAGAGGCCCGATCGGAACCATTTCGATTCAGTGTTGGCCGAAATAGCAGAACCTGCAGCGCGCAAATACGTGGAAGACCTGATCCATAGCGATCTTGCGACCGAGCCTAGAAAGACAAGCGTTGCATATGGCTTGCAGAACTATTTGATGAACAACAGTAAGTACATGGATTTGTACAGTATCGAAGGTGGAAACGAACAACTGCCGCAAGCGCTCGCTGCCAGAATCAACGCCAATGTATTGCTAAAGCATCCTGTATCGAGAATTAACAAATCCCCCTCCGGCCAATGGATCGTGCAAACGATCCACGATGGTCAGATACGACATGACGAATTCGATTTCGTTGTGATTGCATTGCCGCATAATCACTTAACCTCTGTTACGTTTGGCGGCGAGCAATTGTCGGAAGCCATTCGGAAGCACTATGACTACTATCACTATCCCGCCCATTACTTGCGAATTACTATCCTGTTCGATCAGCCTTTCTGGCGAGGCAGGCTCACGGATTCATTTTGGATGCTGGACCACTTCGGCGGTTGTTGCTTGTATGACGAGTCCTCCCGCGAGCCTGAATCCAGATATGGCGTATTGGGGTGGTTGCTAAGCGGATCAGCGGCGGAAGAATTCAACGCGAAAGATGATGAACAACTTATCGAGCTCGCGCTTGATTCCCTTCCCACTTTTCTACCCGATGGACGGCAGCATTTTCTCGAAGGTCAGGTCTATCGCTGGCTGGGCGCTGTCAATGCTATGCCTGGCGGGCTAGTCCCTCGCAGCCATGACCAACGCCATCAACCCGAACCGCAAAAACACCCCGAACTTTTTATGGTCGGCGACTACATGTTTGACTCAACCCTGAATGGAGTCCTGGATTCGGCCAATTATGTGGCTGCCTGGATCGCCACGCATATCTCCGAAAACTCAGAGGCTTAAAATGAATTCCCCCACTACATTAGAATCGGGATTAACAAGTACTGGCAATCTACCCATGGGATTGCCCGTCGGCTCAGAGCTGCTTGCTTTAGATTTCACCGACGATCCTAACAAGGGTCGGAGATTGCTGCATGCTTTACCGATCGAGTTCCAAACATTTGCCGTTGTGAGGCAAGCGAATACGGGTGTAGGCGGTAGCCCGTCGAGTATTCCTACGCGGCAACTTGAGTTCTTGACCATACCTACTGCGAATCATCAGTCCTCGGAATTGCAAAACGCAGCGGCTTCTTGGGTGAACGCTTCGACTACAACTCCACCCATGCAAATGATGACGCTACAGGGCTCACAAGTTTATTGGAATGACAAACGGATCGCCATTCTCGCAGCGCCCGAACGATTCGAGACGCTACGAACTGCGTTGATAGAAGCGTTTTGGTTTGATGCCGAACTTGCAAGTCTAGAACGCGAGTTAGCGACATCATGGCCCGAAATGCAGAATGATATGCCCCTTGCGTTTGTGTTCGATGAAAAATCACTTCCACGTCGAAAAGAGCTTCAACGCCGTTTTCAGCGAATAGTTTCGATCCGAGCGAGGATGCTCAGGTTGTCGCCACATGTTCATTCTCCCCACATTCATCCACCAACCCTTGCCAGTCAAATCGCCGAGCGGTATCGCGAACGGACACGGTTGCTCCATCGCCACGAAATACTTGGTGATCAGCTCGAAGTCTTCGAAAGGGTTTATGACACTTGCGGCCAACGCTTGAGCGATTTTTCCCAAAGCCGAACGGGACACATTTTAGAATGCGTCATTATCGTGCTGTTGGTCTTTCAGATCGTGATTTGGGGGTTCGAAATCCTGACCTCACTCGAACCAGCGACGGTTGTTCAATAGTTCATGCGATATTCATCCATTGATTGCTTGAAAACAATCGCCATTGTTGTGATGGTGCTAGTGCATTTTGCGGAAAACCTCTCTGGGATCCAATTGCCGATCACAGGGCTGGGAGCCCCCCTTTTTGCGTTTTTATCCGGGCTCAGTTACCGACTCTGGGTCGATGGACTCGAAGCCCGTGACATCAGCGAAGAAGAGATTTCAAAACGTTCGATCCGACGTGGCTTATTTGTTTTCGCCGTGGGGTTTGCCTTCAACATTTTTGTATGGCTACCTGAAGACACCTACAACTGGGACGTGTTGACAATGATCGGCTTTGCCTTGTTGGCATTGAACATTCTGCGTCGGTTGCCGTTAGCGATTCCAATTTTGGTGGCTGTGGTATCGATTCTCGTCAGTCCCTTGCTGCGCGAAATGGCCGGCTACCGAGAGTATTGGACAAGTGGATACTTTGAGGCTGAACTTACTTTGCCGGATCTCTTGATCGGATTTTTCGCCACTGGATACTTCCCCCTTTTTCCTTGGATTGCACTTTCCATTGTTGGTTTAGTTATCGGGACACTTCTGTCTCGCGAGCAACCTGTGGGTTCCACAGGCCAAGTATTCCAGTCGAATGATGGCTCCGAATCGTTCTTATCCACATCGATTTCGAATGGACTGCTACCAGTATTCATAGGCTTCGCACTGATTACGACCACTGGTATTTTGCTGGCAGCACGCACGTGGTTTCCCTCGAATATCGCGACCCGTTTTCTGGGTGGCTGGCAAATGTTCCCACCAACCGTGGAATACATCATTGCAACGATTGGAATGGCATGCCTGTTGTTTGGTCTGCTGCACAGATGGATCGATCGATATCGATCCTGGGTCTTACCAGAAACCATGTCGGATCTAATCAAGACGTTCAGTCGATATTCGTTCACAATTTATCTGGTTCACCATATGGTTCACCTTTGGCCTTTGTGGATCTATGGATACGTCACTGGGCATGAGACGACCTATTATTGGGAAAAAGCCATGAGCCTGAGTTGGTCTATGCCGTTAGCCGTTTTGTTCCTAGTGACCTGTTATCTTGTGCTGCGAAAAATTGGTCCAGATCGTCGACTGGGAATGGAAGGTTGGATGAGATGGTTATGTGACTAGCGACCCAAAGTCCATGCGACGAAGAACTTGCATCTTAATTCCGTAGGTTGCTTGAAATAAGCCACGAAGCGATCCACTATGCAGTTAGTCTCATGCGAACAGCGGGTCGATCGATTCACCATTTTCCAACAAGTGGTACGGCCGCCCTACGGTGTCTGTGGCTTGTAAATCGCGGATTCCAACAGCCCGATAGAGCGTTTTGGCGATATCGGCTGGGGTAACTGGATTCTCCGCTGGATATTCACCGTAACGGTCCGAGGCGCCATAAGTCTGACCGCCGCGAATGCCACCGCCGGCGAGCAACACGCTTTGGCAATGAGTCCAATGATCCCGCCCTGCTCCGCTCGTACCTCCCGAGCGAGGATCACCAATTTTCGGTTTACGTCCCATCTCGCTGTTGACCATAACCAATGTTTGCTCGAGCAATCCGCGTTGGTGCAAATCGATTAGCAACCCACTGAACGCTTGGTCGAATTCCGGCAGTAAATATTTTTTGAGACACTCGAAATTGTTCCCGTGCGTGTCCCAAGCTCCTTCGCTTTTACACGCATCAGCGATAGTCTCATTCTCCCTCCAGAAGACCGTGATAAAAGGTACGTGGGCTTCTACGAGCCGACGGGCCATAAGTAAACTCATGGCGTTGACGCTCGATCCGTAGAGTTCTCGTACCGACTCAGGTTCTGAACTTAAATCGAACGCTTGGGTTGTCGTCGCGTTGAGCAGTAGCCGCATCGAGCGTTCTTGCTGCTTCTTCCAGTTGGTTTGGGTCGATGCACGATCGAGATCGCGTCGGGCTTGATTGAATCGCTCAAGCATCGCTTGCCGCGATTGCAGCTCGCTTGAGGAGGTCGAGCCGTGCAAGCTAAGAGACGGAGCTCGAAACTCCAACGGCTTATCGATGTTCGCATCCACATAAATTGGATCGTATTCGACCCCGAGTTTTGCGGCGAACTGCCCGGGGCGTGTGTATGGAGCTTTGCTCGGTTTATGAGGAAGCGTAATTACGCTTGGTAATTCACCATGATTCGCGCGACGTTGTCCGACGACCGTTCCGATAAATGGCCAATCATCTGCGTAGGGGCGTCGATCGTTTCCTAAAGATAGGAATGTCGGATCGGGAGCGTGACCGGTCAAGTGATAGTAATATCCGGCATGATGGTCATTGGTGCTGACTGTAGCACCCACGGAACGTACGATAGCCAGATGATGGGCTTGGGTTGCAAGTTTTGGAAGATGTTCACAAAGTCGAATTCCGGGTGCGGAAGTAGCGATAGAACCGAAGGGCCCCCGATACTCGACTGGGGCATCCGGTTTCATATCCCAAGTATCGATGTGTGACGCACCGCCGCAAAGAAAGAACAAGATCACAGATTTGGCTTGGCCACCAACCGCTGCACGAGCAGCGGCATTCGCGAAAACGGGATCTGCGTAGGCAACCAACGGCAGGCCTGCCAAGACATTTGCCGATGCGTTCAAGAACACGCGGCGATTTTTTTGGTGCTTGCTGGAATTCATGGGTTGTTGCTCGCGCATCGACTTGAAGAATCACATAAAAGAATCACGCAGAAGATTCGTTTTTACCAACGCCATTCTAAGCTAAGGAGCAGTACGAAGCACTAGCCGACTTCGGTTGATATTCTGAAGCTTTTTGTTTCATGGCAATCCGAATGCCATTTTACACGCCTCGGCTTACATGGTTTCCGGTTTTGTTTCACCTCGCTGGTTACCATCCGGCAAGCCTACCGCTCCACGTAAACTGTCACAGGCATTACGGAACACTTCCACGCTGGGGTTTTACCTCACAAGCCTCGATGCTATGATGCATCGCGTGTTGCTTTCACGCTTGGTCGAGTTCTTCCTCTTCAGAACTGTCGAGACCAAAGGGATTTACCACACCCAAGGCTCGTGCCCTTGAGGAACGACGATCCCACCTTCAGTCCCATCCCTGATTTTCCTGCTTTCTACCTCCATTCCAACCTACCCAACCTTCGGACGAAATTCGCATGAGCATTCGCGTTGCGCTTCATCATGAGACCAGTTACCGTTACGACCGACTGGTATCCCTCGGCCCGCAGACCGTCCGCTTGCGTCCCGCTCCGCATTGCCGCACGACGGTCCACTCGTATTCGATGAAGATCGTTCCGACTGATCATTTCTGCAACTGGCAACAAGATCCCCAAGGGAATTTCTTGGCTCGGTTGGTGTTTCCTAAACCGACAAGCCAATTTCGGATAGAAGTTGATTTAGTTGCGGAGCTAACCGCGATCAATCCATTCGACTTCTTCCTTGAATCCTACGCCGAGAAATTCCCGTTTCGTTATGAAGCATGGCAACTTCAGGAACTCAGTCCATTCTTAGCAACGAGGCCTCCTACCTCGGAGCTTCAAAAATGGATCGATTCGATCGACCTAACTCCTACCGCGACGATTCACGCCATCACAGCGATCAATCGCAAAGTCAACGAAGCGATCCGATATGAGATCCGGATGGAACCGGGAGTGCAATCTCCCGAAGAAACCTTGGTTCGACGCGCTGGATCTTGCCGCGACTCCGCATGGCTACTTGTTCAAGTCTTCCGGCAGCTTGGAATTGCAGCTCGGTTTGCCTCCGGATACCTCATCCAACTCGCGCCCGATGTAAAGTCTCTCGATGGACCATCCGGCCCTGAATCGGACTTCACCGATCTGCATGCTTGGACAGAGATTTACCTACCAGGAGCAGGCTGGGTAGGCCTCGACCCGACAAGCGGATTGCTTTGCAGCGAAGGACATTTACCGCTTGCTTGCACGCCCGACCCGTCGAGTGCAGCCCCGATCAGCGGGACCGTCGATGCCGCCGAGTGCACCTTTGATTTCGCGATGAACATCACGAGAATTCACGAGGATCCACGCACAACCAAGCCTTATACTCAGGACCAATGGGCTCGCATCGATAATCTCGGAAAACTAGTCGACGAACAACTTGTGAATGATCAAGTTTCACTGACGTTCGGTGGCGAACCAACGTTTGTTTCGATGGATGATATGGATGGCGCGGAATGGACGAACGCAGCCGTCGGACCAACGAAACGGCGCCTCTCAGGTGATCTTGTTCGGCGACTTCGCAATCGCTTCGCCCCCGAAGGACTGCTGCATTTCGGTCAAGGAAAATGGTATCCAGGAGAATCTCTTCCGCGATGGGCTCTGACCTGCTTCTGGCGAACCGATGGCGAGCCGATTTGGAAGGATACTCGCTGGCTTGCAAAGGAAGAAGTTGACTACGGGTACGGGTTCGCTCAAGCGAGACTCTTCGCCGAAACGCTAGCTGGTTTTTTGCAAGTCGACCCGCGATGGCTGATGCCCGCTTACGAAGATACTTACTACTACTTATGGCGCGAACAACGCTTGCCCATTAACGTTCTGCCTTGGGATGAGAAGCTTGCCGATCCTGAAGAGAGAGAAAGGTTAACGCGAGTCTTTCAACGCGGACTCAACCAACCGGTAGGGGTCGTCATGCCGATTAAAAAACAATGGTGGCAAGGGTCGGGACGTTGGGTAAGCGGCCCTTGGCCTGTCCGTCCTGAAAAGCTATTTCTCATCCCCGGTGACTCGACCATCGGTTTGCGTCTACCGATCGATTCCTTGCCTTCGCCAAGCGGCTTGACCCAAGATCAGATTGTGCCAGCGGATCCGTTTGCAGCCAAACCGCAACTTCCCTCGCAAGCAAGTATTCGTTCGCAACTCAACCCCCGCTCGACGTTGCCCGAATCGACGAATCAGTCGAGTGCAAACACCTTCGGCGGAAAGTCCACAAGCGCCCAAGAGAAAGGTCAACCCAGCGGCAAACCTCACCCTTCGAGTTTGCAACCAACCGGTGAGGCTTCGAATAAAGATACTGCCACGCAAAGTGACGTTATACGCACCGCTCTATGCGTCGAACCTCGCGATGGGAAGATCTACGTCTTTATGCCACCGACGGAATCCCTCGAAGACTATCTGGAGCTACTGACAGCAATCGAAAGCACCTGTGAGAAACTATCGATGCCCGTGATCATCGAAGGATACTTACCTCCCACAGATCATCGGTTGCAGAATATCAAAGTCACCCCGGATCCGGGTGTCATCGAAGTCAACGTTCATCCCGTAGCAACTTGGAGCGAACTTGTCTCGAACACGCAAGCGTTTTACGAGGAGGCACGTTGGTGCCGTTTGGCAACAGAGAAATTCGATCTCGATGGAAAGCATACAGGGACCGGTGGTGGAAACCATATTGTGATGGGTGGACCAACACCTTCTCAAAGCCCGTTCCTTCAGAGACCTGATTTATTGCGCAGTCTGATTTCATTTTGGGTGAATCACCCTAGTCTTTCGTATTTCTTCAGCAGCAGGTTTATAGGACCGACAAGCCAAGCACCGCGATGTGATGAAGGTCGGCGCGATACGATCTACGAATTGCAAACAGCATTGGATCTCATCCCGCTTCCTGCCGACATCACGCACAATCGCGTTGCCCCATGGATGGTTGACCGTTTGCTTCGAAATCTTTTGATCGATCTGACGGGAAATACGCACCGATCAGAAATCTGCATCGACAAACTGTTTTCTCCCGACTCCTCCTCCGGTCGGCTCGGACTCGTCGAACTCCGAGGTTTCGAAATGCCACCTCATTTCGAAATGAGCTTGGCAACGCAGCTGCTCGTGAGAAATTTGCTCGCCAGTTTCTGGCGAAAGCCCTACTGCGAGCCCCTAAAGCGATGGGAGAATGCCCTTCACGATCAGATGCTCTTGCCTCATTATCTCTGGCAAGACCTACGAGAAGTATTGATTTACCTGCAATCAGATGGGTGGGGTTGGGAAGACGCTTGGTTTGCCCCTCACTTTGAATTTCGATTTCCCGCTATCGGCAGTGTTGAATGTTTCGGAACAACCATTCAATTGCGATCGGCGATCGAGCCTTGGTATGTACTCGGGGAAGAACCGGCAGGAGGGGGCACAGCCCGCTTTGTCGACTCGAGCATTGAGCGATTGGAAGTTCAAGTCCAAGGGTTTGATCCACGAAGATTGCAATTGCTCTGCAATGGAATCGTTGTTCCTTTACAACCCACAGGAGTTCCGGGTAGTTTCGTCGCCGGCATCCGATACCGAGCTTGGTGCCCACCTAGCTGTCTACACCCTTCGATTCCCGTTCACGCACCGTTGGTCTTCGACTGCTGGGATTCTCGATCAGGCCGTCCCTTGGGTGGCTGCACGTATCACGTCACTCATCCGGGCGGAAGAAGTTTCGATACATTTCCTATCAATGCATTGGAAGCCGAAGGAAGACGGATCGCGAGGTTTCAGAAGTTCGGGCACACACCTGGAACAGTAACACCACGCATGGCGAAAGCGAACCCGCAATACTCCGGAACGCTCGACCTTCGACGCGAACTTCCTAATTTGCAAAATTAGCCACACAGGCCTTCATTGGAAACCCGCGAGCCTCACGGGCATAATGTCCGTGAGGGTTTTACTGCCCCTAGGGCTAGATTGGGCTAGACGGGACTAGAGCTTCAAGCCGAACAGATCGCCACCATTATTGGTGCCGGTTCCGCCCCGTAATTGGCCTTGGAACTTCTTAACGGCGGCTTCTCGGCGCTGCTCTTCTTGAGGTGGTTCCTTGTTGGCATCGGACTTCGCACCCTCAGGCTTCGCTTGCGTTGCCTTGAGAGAGAGTCCGATGCGTTGAGCCGATGGGTCAACGGTGAGAATCTTGACTTCGACATCCTGGCCTTCGTTCAATACTTGAGCCACGTTTGCAATGCGACGATGAGCGAGTTCCGAGATGTGGATCAAGCCTTCGATACCGGTCGCGATCTTTACAAACGCACCAAAGTTTGCCAGTCTGGAAACCGTGCCGGTGATCGTCGTCCCGACAGGGAAGCGGGCTTCGACATCATTCCAAGGGTTATCTTGTAAAGATCGGTAGGACAGGGCAATCTTGGCGGTTTTAGGATCGAAACTTTCGACTCGCACTTGAATCTTGTCACCTTCCTTGACGACTTCCGATGGGTGCTTGATCTTTTCCCACGAAAGCTGGCTAACGTGGATAAGTCCATCGAGGCCGCCGATATCGACAAATGCGCCGAAGTCCATGACTTTACGAACGATACCGTCGCACAATTGGCCGATTTCCAAGCTGGCGAGTCGCTCAGCCTTCTTTTG
>CAIJIZ010000166.1 GCA_903820735.1 uncultured Pirellula sp. | reverse complement strand
ATCAAAACATTGATCAATAGTTTTCGCTATCCGAGGTTGGGGCCAGGTATGATGTGGGACGCTGCTGCTGATCGCACTCGAGCAGCGGGTGGCAAGGTCCACATGGGTACAAGAGTTCAAGGGATCGAGAAGCTTGCTGACGGCAAGTGGAGGATTTTTTACAAGCCGGAGTCGGGGGTTGAAACCCAAGAGGATTTTGACCATGTCATCTCTTCCGCACCTCTTCGGGAGTTGATTCATTGCGTTAAGCCAACTCCGAAGTCGGATGTGTTGGCCTCTGCTGATGCTTTGAGATACCGCGATTTTCTAACCGTCGCTTTGGTCGTAAGACCATCGAACCCGTTTGACGACAACTGGATTTACATTCATGATCCCAAGGTCAAGGTTGGGCGTATCCAGAACTTCGGTAGCTGGTCACCGGAGATGATTCCCGATCCGAAGTTGGCTTGCTATGGCTTGGAGTACTTCTGTTTCGAAGGAGACGGATTGTGGAATAGTTCGGATGAGTCGTTGATCGACCTAGCCAAAGCAGAGCTTCAGCAATTAGGATTGGTCAAACCAGGCGACGTACTTGATGGAAACGTTGTGCGTCAGCCGAAGGCTTATCCAGTGTACGACGATGATTACGCCAAGCACGTCGATATCATCCGCTCGGAACTTGATCAGACCTACCCAAATCTTCATTTGGTCGGTCGCAACGGCATGCACAAGTACAACAATCAGGACCATTCGATGATGACAGCGTTGCTGGTTTCGCGAAACATCCTCAGTGGAACGAAGCAATATGACGTGTGGTGTGTCAATCAAGATGCTGAGTACCATGAGGAATCGCGAAGCGTTGAGGATTCAACCGGCAGGCAGGTACCAAGGGCAACTCAAGGCTGATTCGTCCTAACGAAGGTACGTCGTGAGAAAGCTGATTTTTCATGTTGGAATGCCAAAGACTGGCTCGACGTCGATTCAATCGACCTTGTTTAGTAACACCCCTGACAAGCGTTTTAGGTTGATCACTCTCGATTCGGTGTTCGGCAGTCGGTGCCTTGTCGCAGGGTTTACCACCGACGAAAGAGCTAAGCATGGATTCTTTTCCGAGACGGTACCCGAATGGTATTATCCCATATTACGTCGTTCGTCGAAGACTTACTTGAAGCGGGCGATGCGAGCTTGTGCTCAAGCGGATGCCATACCGATCATATCCAGCGAAGTCGCTTGGCTCTTTCAAGAAGTTGATCTGCAGTCGTTGCGGGAATTCTTCGAATCGGAGGGATACCGTACAGAAGTGTACGGTTACTTGCGCGCACCGCTTGATTTTTATGAAAGTGCTTTTCAGCAACAGGTAAAAGTTGGGCTGTCTCCAAATCTTCACAACAATAAAAACACACAAGCCAATAAGCATTACAGTGATCGTATTGCATTGCTTCAGAGAGTTTTTGGTAAAGAGCAGGTGCACTTGAGAGTCTTTGATCCAAAAAGCTTTCCTCAGCGATGCGTCGTCAGGGATTTCTGCGGTTGGATAGGAATGGATTTTGGGAATGCCGAGGTGATTCGAGAGAATGAGTCGATCAACGGCGAGGCAACGAAGCTGATGTACGCTTGGAATCGTGTCCACAACAAGAATGTCTTTGGTTGGTATCCTCGATTAAAGCGGCGGATAGTGCTTGAGGCATTACAGGACTTGCCCGGGAAACCACTTCGGCTTCACGCATCGCTGGTCAAGGAGTTTAAAGGTAGTTTGTTGCCGGAAGTGGAGAAGATCCAGGATGAGAATGGGCGGATTTTACCTTTGACAATTTCCGAGCGTGAGAGCACACCTAGCGTTAAGACGGTTGATGACTTCTTGGATTTCAGCGACGAGACCTTGCAGTGGCTTGCGGATCGAACGGATCATCAACGAGTTGTTCAGTCAGATCCCACAGTGAGGCTTCAAATGGTCGTCGACCAGTTGAGGTATTTTCGGTTGTGGAGGTTTCCTGGTATTTTAGGCCGTTTAATGTGGAGTGAATTCCGATTGAGATGGCAAAGGATGTTGAATAAACGGCGAATGCAGAGCCGTTCCTAGCAAATCGAATTGTTTTGCGAGTCGTCTGCCCTGGGTTATAATTTCACTCCCGGCGTTTGTTTCTCTGAAGAATTATTTATCCATTGCGCGGACAAGCCATTTTGAACGTGCCACTTGTTAGTATCGTCATTCCAACTTTTGCTCGCCCGGAGCGATTGTCGGATTGCCTTCGCGCACTGACTGGCCAAACCTTGGCCGCTTGCGACTTTGAAGTCGTCATCGTGGATGATGGAAGTCCACAACCGCTTGATGCGATTGTTGCGAAATATGCCGCGGACTTGAGTATAAAGCTTTTACGGCAAGCCAACGCGGGGCCAGCAGCAGCACGAAATCGCGGAGTGAAAGAAGCGACGGGTAAGTGGATTGCTTTTACGGATGACGACTGCCTGCCCGACCCACAATGGCTTGAGCTTTTACTCGCTCGAGAACGAAGCGATCCCGGTTCCCTCGTCGGTGGCACGACGATCAATGGATTAACGAACGAATTGTTTGCTTCGACAAGCCAATTGATCATCAACTTGGTTTACGAACATTTCAATTCAGATCCGGACAATGCTTAT
>CAIJIZ010000165.1 GCA_903820735.1 uncultured Pirellula sp. | reverse complement strand
GTTACTTTGGGATTGTGTTTGTTTCGCAAATCATTCAACTTTTGTTGTCGCTCTGCATATATATTGTCGCCATTATTAAAATCATTTTCATGAGAATGAGAGTGTTTGATTGTTTTATTATATAATCGAAATGTTGGTTTTTTACCATGTTTTAAACATCCGTATGGTTTATCATCTGTTAACTTAATTGGTGAAAATGTAGGCGTAGATGTTGATAATGTGGTTGAAGGTATGGATAAAGGTGAAGGTGAAGGTGAAGGTGAAGATTCCGACGAAAAAGGTGATAAGTAATCGATCAGCCGGGGGTTTATTGTGTCAGTGAACTGATGCGATATCCCGGGTGATCTGCGGCAAATAAATTTGCTTTCCAATTCGCACCGAGTCCAGGAGCAAGGGGTAGTTCAATCGATCCTTGCTCCACACAAATCGGCTCGTCGATCAATAGTGGATACAGTGTGGCCAAGTGAGCTCGCACTGTCTCTTGGAATGCAACCCCTGTGTTGCTTCCAGCAATATGCAAACCTGAAAGAAGTGTCATCGGCCCCGTGCAGTCGTGCATTAGGGTTGGGACGTTGAAACCTTGGGCTAGCTCTGCAATACGTTTTGTGCCTGTGATTCCACCCGCCCAAGTTGGGTCGATCATAATCATGTCGGCTGCACCGGCTTCTAAGACTCTTCGGTACGCATCAGAGGTAACGAGCATTTCGCTGACCGCAACCGGAACGTCGATGCTACGCCGGAATTCAGCCATGGTCTGAACGCAATCCGGTCGCAGGATATCTTCGAGCCATAGCGGTTGAACTTCTTTCATCGCATTTGCGATTTGCCGAGCTGCACCGAGAGAAAAAAATCCATGGCCGTCGAGCATCAAATCGATGGAGTCACCCAACGATTCGCGGATCGCTCGAAAGGGTGCAAGTCCTTCATCGATATCTTTTCGTGAAAGCAACTGGCCGCCACTGCGACGATAGACGGCATCGAACGACCACAGCTTCATCGCAGTGTATCCGGCTTGTTGCAATTCCTTCGCTAATTCCACCGGCTGATGGATGCTTGACCAGTTGTCTTCCAGTGGGCCTGGCCGGCCAGGATCTCCGTGTCCAGGCCAACCCGAGGCGCTCGGGATCTTGGTATTAGTTCGACCGTAACTAGGACCACCGCTGCTGTTGTAGACCGATATCCGAGAACGCACTGGACCGCCGAGCAGACGCCAGATAGGTTCACCACGAAGTTTCCCGGCGATATCCCATAGGGCTAAGTCCACTGCTGAGAGCGCACGCAGTTCTGCGCCAGTGCCGGAAAAAGCGATCATCCTCTCGTACAAAAAACGCCAATGGCTTTCGATCGCCAACGCATCGGCACCAAGGAGTCTTGGAGAGAAAAAATCATGGATCACAGCTGCCGCCGCAGTCGGAATATAGTACGTCTCCCCCATGCCGTGATAAGTGGACCCGTCACTTGACTTAGCAGTGATTCGCACGGCGAGTAGTCCCGGCATAACGTCGTGCGGAACAAGCGTCTCGATCGCAACAATGCGAGGCCCGTACGAATAAGCGTGTTGCTGGGTAGAGCTAGAAGCTCGATCGGGAAGAGGTGGAAAAGCTTGATCGATTGCCATCGCTGTTAGACTTTCTTTAGGAAGCTTACTGCTGCCGCGTGTGCCGCATATCGCTCGATTTATTGGGTGTGTTATTGCGGTGAATTAACTCGGTTATCCAGGTAATTTTGTCAGTACAAAACCTGGCTTTTGCGTACTCAGCAACGCGGTGCTCGTGCTCGTGCTCGTGCTCGTGCTCGTGCTCGTGCTCGTCCTCGTCCTCGTCCTCGTCCTCGAAGCTCCTGAATCTATTGAGATCCAAGTCCTCTTTCATGGATTGTGGTTAGAGCCCTCGATTTGGTTCGGGTGTCGCCTGAGTCCTCATCCTTCTTTTCGAGTACGAGTACCGTTACATTGAGTGCGAGTACGATAAAAGCCACCAGCCTGTTTCCTTACCCACCATAATTCCTCAGTAACGATTAACTCTTGTCGGATCTACCCAAAACACCGAGTATCTGTTGATGCAATGGTTCGCTTGCGGCAGAGATCAAATCTCCTCGCCATATATCGATGGCTTGTCCGGTTTGGTTCGTGATGCGTCCCCCCGCCTCACGCACGATCAATACCCCTGCTGCTATATCCCAAGCGTTCAGCCGCCCTCCCCAGTAACCATCGAGTCGACCCGCTGCGACGTAGCACAAATTCAATGCGGCTGAACCCAGACGCCGTAAACTTCGGCACTCGAGCAACATATCGATGAACTGTTGAATCTCCATCGCTTCACGCGTTAGCTTCGGTGGAAAACTTGCTGCGACCAATGCGTGTGATAGCTTCTGACAATCACTGGATTTCAATGGTTTGTTGTTTAGCCAAGCTCCTTGGCCTGAAATGGCCGTATAACTCTCTTCGGCAACCGGGTCGTAGACCACACCAACAACGGGCTCAGAAACATAAGTCAATGCCATACTTACAGCGAACTGTGAGAGCCCGTGCGCGTAGTTGGTGGTTCCATCTAGTGGATCGACAACCCATTTCCATGGGGATGTTTCGTTGTTGTTGCGTTGTCGCTCGGAAACCCCTGCGGACCCTTCTTCGCCGATAAATCCATGATCTGGAAACGCGGTAGCGATCTCTGTAGCGATGGCGATTTGCGCGGCAAGGTCAGCATCCGTCACAAGGTCCTTCTCCGATTTTTCTCGCAGTTCAAAAGATGATCGCATCTGTACAAGAATAGCCCCAGCACGCTTCGCGATCTGCTCCGCCATCTGTAACACTTGTCGCAAATCAAGCGATTCGCAGTCCGATTTGAATGAGGAATTTTGAAGGGCCGCAGATTCGTTGGTCATTGCTTTACTTCGTTACATCGAGAAGGTTGGAGTCGAGAAGGTTTGAATCAAGATGGTTGGAATCAAATACCTACCGGAGTACCTGTCGGATTACCGAGCCTTCGACGTTGGTTAAACGGCGTTGGATGCCGTTGTGTTCAAAAGTCAGACGCTCATGATCGAGCCCGAGCAAATGAAGGATCGTGGCGTTGAAATCATACAATGGATGGATGTTTTCCACAGCCCGGACTCCCAATTCATCGGTCGCACCGTGGCTTATTCCTCCCTTTACTCCCGCTCCAGTCATCCAGCATGTGAACCCGTCCGGATTGTGATCACGGCCTTTGGCACCCTTTTGAAAAAAGGGCATTCGACCAAATTCGGTACACCAAACCACAAGCGTATCTTCGAGAAGGCCGCGTGTTTTTAGGTCATCGAGCAAGGCTGCGAGTGGCTGGTCGAGAATGGACGCGTGCACATCGTATTGCGCTTTCAAATCGCTATGGCCATCCCAATTTAGTTTCCCTGCGCTTGCATATGCACCATTGAAAAGTTGTACGAAGCGAACCCCTTTTTCAATCAATCGTCTCGCTAAGATGCAGTTGCGTGCAAAAGACGCTTTGTCTTTGTTCGTCGAATCGTCCGCACCGTAGGCTTTGAGCACATAATCCGGCTCGGTACTCAAGTCGCCCACTTCAGGGATGCTTAACTGCATCCGAGCTGCCAGTTCATAGCTTGCGATTCGCGCAGCAAGTTCGGAATCATCCGGGTGTTCTTGAAGATGACGCTCTTGCAATCGCGTCAGCAATCGCCGCGCTGCGAGGTCTTTCTCCGGGCTGACACCAGCCGGGTGGAGATGGCGCACTGGTGAGCTTGCCGATAGGGTGGTTCCTTGGAAAGCCGCAGGTAGAAATCCAGGTCCCCAGTTGTTCGATCCATTTTGCGGTACCCCACGCGGATCAGGAATCGCAACGTATGCGGGTAGCTCATCGCATTCACTACCAAGTGCATACGTTACCCATGCACCTAAACTTGGAAATCCATCTAAATTGAAGCCAGTGGATAGAAAGTTCTCCGCTGGGCCATGCGTATTGGATTTACTAGTCAAAGAATGGACAAAGGCGATATCGTCGGTCCACTTGGCCAGGTTAGGTATCAAATCGCTTACCCATTTCCCTGTCTGGCCATGCTGTCGAAAGGAATATTGGGGGCGGGCTAAGTTCCCTGCTGGCCCTTGAAATGTTACCGATGGTCCACCAGGAAGGGGACGGTCGTCCCACTCGATGAGCTTCGGCTTGTAATCCCAGGTTTCTAATTGGCTCACTGCTCCCGCACAAAATACCACGAGGACATTTTTGGCTTTCGCTTCAAAGTGACCGAGCCGAGGCGCGTAAGGATTCCTTGGATCGAGCTCGATGTTGCCTCCCGCATTCCCTCCGGAATTTGCCGTGTCCTGAGCAAGCATCCGATCGCGATTGAGCAAGCTTGCAAGCGCTATCGAGCTAAGCGCGTTCGAAGAATTTTGAAGGAATCTTCGACGGTCGAGGAGTGGATGAAAGGGATTGTTCATGGAGTGAATAGAAATTCGTTGGAATTGAACAAAGAACGGCAGAGAACTTCTAAGCCGTACTGTTCTACGACTTCACTTGCCTCGCTGATCTCGCTTACGTCTGGCTTGCGTTGTAAACACAACTCGTAAGCTGTTTGAATTTGAGCAGCAGTACCCTGCGGTGCAATGCTTTGGATCCGCTTCGCGAATGCTTCCGATCGCTCAATCGTAAATGGAGAATTGAAAAGATTCAGCGCCTGGATCGGCGTTGTAGAACTTCGGCGCAGCCCGGTGCTTTGACCAGCGTCCGGACAATCAAACGCACCAAACACCGCTTCGCGTTCCCGCCGGACCTTGTGCGCATAAATCATCCGCCGCAGCCCCTCAGGAGGAAAAGACTCCACAGGCTGGAAGCCGCTCAATCCACCCCGCTGAGCAAACAAGTCGTATCCTCGCCCAAACATCTGTAAATTGAGTTCGCCACTGACTGATAACATGGTGTCTCGAATCGCTTCGGCTTCCATTCTCTTTCTCGGATAACGCCAAAGAAGTCTCGATTGGGAATCCACGGCTCGACCAACCGTGGCATACTCTTTCGGAGCATCAGCAGATTGTCGATAAGTTTCCGACAAGACGATCGTTCGATGCAACTCCTTCAACGATCCACCCGTTTGAAGGAAATGTTGTGCAAGCCAATCAAGAAGTTCAGGATTCGAAGGTGGCGTTCCATTTAATCCAAAGTCATTCGAGGTTTCGACTAAACCGATTCCGAAATGACCTTGCCAAATGCGATTGACGATGACTCGCGATGTAAGTGGGTTGCGGGGATCCGCAATCCAATTCGCAAGCGAGAGTCGTCGGGTTGCGTCGTCGCTGGTCAATTCGAGCTGAAGGTCGGCGAAGTGATTCGCTTCTGATCCGTACTCCGCAAAAAACCTTGGAATCGCTGGGGTTACAAGATCCTTGGGTTGTTCCGGATCACCCCGATGTAATACACGAATCTCATCCGGTGTGCGAAACTTCCCGGCAAACGCTTTCTGAGCTTCCGTCGCTTCCTGTATTTCTCGTTGAATACTTTGCAGTCTCTTTTCGATCTCACGAATGCTGGCGAGATCGTCGGCTGATAGGGTTCCTTCGGAAATACCCACGGACGAAAGGAATCCCACAATGTTTTGTGATGCAGTGCTTTGTTGCGTAGCTGCGTTGGAACTATCGGCTGTCCACGGAACTCGGTCGGCTTGCGTGGCAAGAGGCACCCAAGTTCCATCCTCGATGCGTGCTTCCAAAACGTATTTCGTCGCCAAACGATCGCTGTACTTACCTTGACGGTCTCTTCCCCAAACGATGCGATCGATTCGTGTCGGTTTGGACCATTGGATTGTTACTTCACCCTGGCCGGTTTGATTGGACATCCAGCTTCGTTCATTTCCGTACTGCCCATCATTGATGAATCTCAGTTCGTGGCGATCGATAGCAATTGAATCTCCTGTTGATGTTGCAGTTGCTCCATTTTCGCTAAGTGCAACGTTGACGCCTTCCGTACTGAAGACCTCCAGTTCATCGATACAAGGTTCGAGTCGGTTTGTTTCCAAGATACGCATTCGTGCTGCGGTTGCCATCGTTGGGGGGAAACGATCCGAGTTCCGCTTGGCATGGACCATTGGGCGTGGCAAGGAAACGCCTGCAATTTCCTTGAGTGCGGAACTGTTTTCGCCGACCTCGATGCGATAGGCCGTTGCGGTGCGATCTTGAAACTGTCCATTGCGATCGCGTCCCCAAGTGATCTTGGCGATCTCCATCGGTTCCGGCAATTGAAATTCAATCCAGCCTTGTCCCATCTGATCGCTCATCCAGCTCGAAGCGTTTCCATATTCTCCGTCGTGAATGAACTTCAATTGGTGTGTGTCCGATTCGCGACTTCCCGAGGCTTTCACTGCAGTTCCACGCGAGGCTAATGCAACGTTTTGGGGTGGATTTTGGTTCGTCCAAATTTCAAATTCATCAATACATGGTTCGATGATACCAAGCGTTGGGTGTTGATTAGCCCCCAGAATTTCCATCCGTACGAATTGGGCTAGAGTTGGGGCTATCGTTACTTCGTTCTTGGCAGAGTTCGGAAGTTCAATGGATTGAGTTACCAAGCGTGCGGGTTGCTCCCAACGATCGAGTTTTTGTTCAAGCTCGATCCGTTCTTTGGAAAGAGCCTCTATGCGAGAACGCAAGTCTTTTGTTTTGGGAGTTGCGACGATACGATCTTCGTATTCCACCCCAGCAACGAAGGCTTGCATCGCATAGTAGTCTTTCTGTGAGATAGGGTCGAACTTGTGGTCGTGGCAGCGAGCGCAGCCGATGCTCAAGCCTAGAAAGGTTTGACCAATGTTGACCAAGATCTCATCGATTGCATCTTGCCGAGCGAGTCGTTTGCTCGGTTCGTCCGCCCCGATTTGTCCCGGCAATAATACGGAAGCTGTGATCAAGAATCCCGGTGCAGTGTCTTGGCCTAATTGGTCTCCAGCGATCTGTTGGCGAATGAACTCTTTATAGGGAGTATCTTTGTGCAAGGCATCGATGACATAGTCTCGGTAGTGCCACGCATGGGGGCGTTCTGTATTGACTTCGAATCCATGCGTATCTGCATATCGAACCACATCGAGCCAATGCTGCGCCCAGCGTTCTGCGTACCTCGGCGATGCAAGTAATTCGTCGACGACATGACGGTATGCGGTTTCGACCTGTTGATCGCCGGGGCTTCGGTTCCCATCGAGATTCTGTGCAGCAAGCCATGCAACCAATTCCTGCGATGGGGGTAGACCATGCAAATCGATCGACACGCGGCGCAACCATTGCATCGCCGTGGCTTCTGGAGATCTCGATAACCCTGAGGCCTCAAGTTTCCGATCTACCAGTGAATCGATCGTTTCACCGGATTCGAAAGTTTGCAGTGGTCGAAAGCTCCAATGGGATTTCGGATCGGTCTCTTGAACACTGTCGATCCCTTCCGGCCATGATGCACCTTCTGCGATCCACTCTCGTAGTAGATCGATGGAGGTGTCGGAAAGTCGCTCATGCTCTGGTCCCGGAGGCATCCGCTCGGAATCGTCTTGGGCTGTGATCCATTCCAAGATCGGGCTTTGCGCCAGTTCTCCGGGAACAATCGCAGCACCCCGCTCACCGCCACGCATAGCCCCTTTTTTGAAATCTAATCGCAAGCCAGATCGCTGGTGCTTCGTGCCGTGGCATTCGATGCAATGACGTTCAAAAATAGGACGGATATCGCGAACAAAATCTACCTTGTCCACTGTGTTGAGTGTCGTCTTTGATGGCGCCTGGGTTAACCCGGACTCGCACATCGAAGCGGCCAAAACGAGTGCCGCGAATGCCAAATGTGCTTGGTTCCAGGACGCCTTTGGCATAGTTTGATCGCGTGGAAGGAGGAAACAGCGAGATTTGGAAACGGACGGCAGATTTCAGGTTGTATCAAGTATCGCTTATTGTGGGCTACAACCGTTCCGAAAACAACCTTTCTACCGGTTCTAGCGATTTAGGGCCTTTGACCGATCGGACAGGCGTGGAGAAATGGGTAAAATGACCCTGCTCCGTTCTCTAATTGCGTAGAATAGTAAGGACTGGTTTCTCGGCCAACTGGGGTAGTTTTCCACGAACAGAGGATGTCGTTCCGTTGATCGTTTCGCGTATCACTGAAAAAGGTGTGGGGCCAGGGACTTGTTCCCATCGCTCCTACGCAAAGGGCTCGGTACGGATTCTTGCCGAAGTACTTCTGTGCTTCGCGGCGCTGTACCTGCTGCTTTCTGCTTGCCCATCGTTCGGTCAGGAACCGATGCCTGCGACCGGGCCGGCAAGTCAGGTGGGAGCAAGCCAAGGGGCTGGCGCGCAGGGGTTGGGGCAGATGCCTAGGGATGGCGCTGCAGAGATTCTCGGTACCGGCGTCCTCCCCGACTTGATGCTGATGCGCAACGAGAAGGGTGAAGAAGTTCTCGTACCTCGAACGACCTACGAAGACTTCGAACGGCGACTGATGGATTATCAGTTCGGCGAGAATGGACGGGGTGGGTTGCCGAATTTGACGCAACTTGACCTGACGATTGAACCTGTGAGCGATTATGCCAAGGTGAGCGCTCGCACGAGTTTGTTGCTGAAACAACCCAACCAGGTCTTATGGGAAGTTCCACTTGGACTCGGGCAATTGCAGTGGTTACCTTCCTACGGACCGAAAGCTGAGGGAATCGAAGGTAGCGGTAGTATTGCGTTGGTTTCCAGAGGAAACGGATATCTTTGGAGGTTAATGCCTAACCGAGGAACGGAGCGAAAGTTCGAGGCTGATGCGTTGTGCAAGCTGTCGAGTTCGACGACTAGTTCCTCGATGCGACTGGATCTGCCAGCAGCAGCGACCGTTGTTAAACTCAAACTGCCCAAGGGAGATTGGGAATTGAGCGCCAGCGGCGGCGGGAACGAGGTAATCGAACCCTTTCAACTTCAAGGTGAACATTCGGTTGCGATCATCCGAACTTCGTCGACCAGTTTGAGTCTGGTCTGGTCGCGCAAGTTGGAACGAGAAGCGACTGCAGCGATCGAAGTCAGGAGTGACACGAAGTTCTCACCATCGAATGACGTCTCGCAGTGGCGTGCAGTATCGACTCTTTCTATCCGTGGCCCGTGGAAACTTGGAGGTAAGCGATTTCGATGGAATCTGCCACCTAGAAGCACCTTGCGAGAGACGAATTCGGCATCGACCACTTTCCCAAACTACCGGATCGTTCGCGATGCTGGGCAAAACTCTGAACTCTCTCCTTCGTTAAATGAAGCGATCCGCACGGAGGAACCTTCGAGCCAACCTGCAGATCCCACCGTGGCGAATAAACCGGAGACGTGGTGGATTGAAATCGAAGAATCGTTTGCAAGAACCGAGTTGGAACTCGCTATCGAGTGGACGACGGCCAAAGCCGAGTCAGGGACTAGCGTTCTGTTTGCTCCGATTGCATTCGACGAGGTGGATAGGCACACCGGAGTGATCGATGTGATCATTCCCAAGAGCATTTCGCTTGATTGGAAACCTGAAGGAAACGCTCAATTGCAACGGCAGACGCAAGCTGCCGACGGAAGCGATTCGTTGGTGTACACGTTTCAATTTGAATCGCAGCCTGCTTCGATTCTATCGAAGTGGACTACCATCGTAGATCAACCAAAGATTCAATCGGACTTGCAGTTGGAGGTCCGCGAAAAGCAACTTGTCATGCGAGGAGTATGGAGATTTGGCACCGACCCGATTCAGTTGCCTTTGATGCAACTCGAAGCCCAAGGTTGGAAGCCAGAACGCATCGTCCTTTACCCATCGGAAGTATCGTTGCCTTTGGAGAGCTTTCGTCCTGCTGCACCTGGTTCTCAAGTCCCCGGCAGCGATGATTTTAAGTGGTCGTTGCCAATCGCAGCGAATCTTTGGATTCGAAGTGCAAATGCTACTCGGCTGAACGAGGTAGGTGAGAGCGCTCGAATCGATGGTCGTGGGGAGACTCGCTCCGAGAATCGAAGTGATAGTCGCAACGAGAGCCGTGGCGATAAGATAGGTGATCCAACAGGAACGGCTTCTGCAGTTCGAGCGTCAAACGACTTCGATTCCGCCGCAAGCGAAGGCAAAGCTGGAACGGATTGGAGAATCGAATTTGTCTTAAGTCGCCCTATCGACTCGAGTGCTGTTGAAGTTGGGATGGCGATCCCACAACTTTCTTGGTTATCCCAAGAATCCCAGCAACGCGTTGTTCGCGCAGTGCCCGGTCGGTTGTTGCTCTATGCTTGGCCATACCGCCTTACGACGGAAATCTCCCAAAGTTCCGGCCTAGTTGCGATCCCTCCGGAGCGATCAAAGAATAAAGAATGGGTCGAGAGATGGGGTAATGGGGTCGTACCGTATCACTTGCAGTACTTGGTTTCTGAGGGAGTGGAGTCGGCTCGATGGAATGGAACACGATCGAGGAAAGGATCCTTTGTAACGGCGAACCTTTCTGCATCGGTGCGGTTGGCAGAGCAGTTCAATGATTGGAGTGTCCTATGGAACGC
>CAIJIZ010000164.1 GCA_903820735.1 uncultured Pirellula sp. | reverse complement strand
TGGATGAGCGATGAAGCGTGTGCTGTAGCTTCCTCGTTTACACTTCGGGTTACCATTGCCTCGTTTACACTTCGGGCTACGATTGCCTCGTTTACACTTCGGGTTACCATTGAATTGATAGGTGGCATGTGGCCACGGAGCGGTAGCACGATGCGTCAGGGAGGCCGCTGCGGATCGTTGGGCGTGGTTGGATGAGCGATGAAGCGTGTGCTGTAGCTTCCTCGTTTACACTTCGGGTTACCATTGCCTCGTTTACACTTCGGGCTACGATTGCCTCGTTTACACTTCGGGTTACCATTGAATTGATTAGGTGGCCTGTGGCCACGGAGCGGTAGCGCGATGCCTCAGCGAGGCAGCAAAACAACAGCAATCCGATGCTTCAGCGAGCAAGAATCGGAGTGTTGGTTCTGGGTGTATTAGCGAGCGAAATGGGACGGAAAAGCCCCCCTGCTCCCTGCCAGTCTTCGACCCTTATGGCAATCTTTAGGACCCGCGGCTTGGGGCTCTGAGCCACTGCGTCAGCCGGTAGGCCGTTCGAACCATCAAGGGATGTATCTGGTCCGTTTTTCGGAATCGCAAAACTGGCGAGTTCTTCGAAGGCTGTTTTTCGGGTGGAACGCTCACCCGCCGATCCAATGTTGACTCCATCTACGTAGACTTCGATGTAGTCGTCCGCACCGTCGACCCACAAATGTAGTTCTTCCCCCTCCCAGTCGGGCGGTACGGTCACTTCGGTGCGATACCAAGCCCATCCGTCGAGACCTGGGTAGCCTTCGGACTCCCAGTGCTTGCCGATTTCGATCGGTTTCCATTGATTGTTCTGTGATGGTGCCTCGATTTGCTCAGGGGGCTCAGACGGAGTTAATTGGATTTCGGGCATTGGCAAGTCGGGCAGATGCCAGCCAAGTTCAAGCCCTTGGTTTTTCGGGTCAGGGCGAAATATCCAGCGTGAAGTTTTCAAGCTCAGGGTCTTTTGGCGAAGCGCATAGCGAATGCCTTGGAGCGATTCAGGGGTAAGGGAACCAATTCGGTTTTCCGCCGCTTCGGATCCTCGTTGCGCTGAATCGTTCGCGGTTTGCAGATAGTTGATCGATTCGGAGAGGATCCAAGCTCTGGCAGGGTTCGTGCTTTCGCTTTTTTGCGAGTTGTTGTCCAACCGCCTGTTGTCCAGCAGAGTGTTTACCAGCAGAGTGTTTACCAGCAGGGTCCCTTGATCGATCCGCGTCGCAAAAATCAATCCGTGGGTTTTAACTTTCGGGATGTCGTGGTTATCCCAAAGCATCACAAGCGGGGTGCATTGCTCGAGCCATTGCACATCCGATACCACAGGGCCAGCGAGATCGAAGTGCTGCAGATCCACGATGAGATCATGAGAGCGGTTCCATCGCGAGATGGAATCGATGATCGGTCCACCGCGCAGGAACCAATGCTGCGTCAGTGGCAAGCTAGCTTGCTGGCCATCAGGAATAAACAAAACATTGCGCCCGAGTTCAAGAGCGTTAAGAAGTGGTGCGTCGAAGCGTTGTGCGACGATGATCGGTTGATTGCGATCTGGTGCACTTCGATTTGCCGAATCTTTCTCTGGGTTTGCTTTCGCGGGGGTTGCTTTCTCTGAGTTTGCTTTCTCTGAGTTTGCTTTCTCGGGGGTCGCAGGCTCACTGAGTGAATCGGGCTGTTTGGGTTGCTCGGGCTGAAGCATAGGCTGGGGCTGAAGCGTAGGCTGGGGCCAATTGAATACTCTGCAGAGGGCTGCAAGCTCCTTGCGAGTTTGTTCGCTGCACGATGAATGGAATTCGAGCGCGGTATAAAGCTCGGTCGTTGTGCTGCGGTTCTGCGATGTTGCAGGGATTTGCCACAAGTCCCAATTGTTGTTTGCAAGGATGCGCTGTTGCTTCAAGTAAGGAGATTTCTTCTCGACATACCAACTGCTGAATTGGACTTGGAGGTTCCATTTGACCGGTTCTTTTTCTGGTCCATTTCCCTGTACATTCCCTTGTGCATTCCCGTTGTAGTCTTTCGTGTTGGGGATTTTTGGAAGCTGGTCTTTCAAGGAGTGGAGTGGCAGCAACGTGAGAGATTTAGGGGGATCCGACGAAAGCAAATTCTCAAGCTGTGTTTTAGAGAAACGTCGTTTTCCGGTGATCGATGGGTGATCTGGGTTCGACCATGTCCATTCGAGGGTGTATTCATCGGTCGATTGAGTTGCATCCAAGTGAGCGGTTTGGTCTTGAAGATCTCGATAGAAATTCGGTGATTGAAGGATCAGATTGGCTTCGAAGGGAGCATCCTCGAAGAAACTGCGTCGCTCGTCGTTGGTTCGCAAAACAAGTGCATGTTCGGAATGCCACTGAAAGGCTTGTGCAGGCCACTTTGGCCGATTCTCAAAGTCGAGTAGTCCCATGGAGGCGAAGGGGAAGTCACGGATCACGGAGACGACGTAACCACCGTTGGGGAATTCGTGTCGATAGGTTTCGATTTGGTATTTCCGCATCAGCCAAGCGTAGTGTTTCGAATCCGTCTCAAGCCGCTGCACGGCAGGTTTGCCCATGTCGATCGAACGAGCTTGGGCCCAGCTTTCGTTGGCTCGATACGCGAGTGGGAACCAGAATGGGCTTTCGTAACCTGATTCGGGAGTTCCTCGCTTCACGGATTGCAATGATAGAGCTTGGTCGCCGAGCGATTGGCTCATGGATTCCAATGAGTTCGGAGGGCACCAAGTATCCGCAGCGATGGCTTCTCCAAGTACCAGTGGCTTGACTCCGTGCTCGGCGATGTAGGAGCGAAGTCGTTCGAGAGTCGCAAGCCAGGTGTGGTTATTGCCGTAGGGATGGTCATCGTAGAAATCATGGATGCGGTTCCATTGGATCCAACTGCTGTCGTCTTCGACGATCGAGCCAGGAATTCGTCGGTGGCATCGATCGTAGAGGGTTCGAAGAACCTCGATATCGGCACTTGGACCGGTCTCGCAAGTTAGGCTTCGAAGGATCACCGAAGGATGGCTGCGATCGTAGAGAAAGAACTCATCGAATTCTTTCTCGAGAGTTGGCAGTGCGGCTTGGGTCCATTGGGAGTGCCATGTGGGGTATTCCATCCAGAGTAAGACCCCCATTTCATCGGCTAGTTCAAGGTAGCCTTTTGGAGGGATCCACAAGCAGATCTTCATCAAATTGAACCCGTTGTCTTTCGCGAACTGCAGTTCCTCACGCCAGTGTTTCGGGTCGAGGCTTGGTGCAACCCGGGGAGGTGCGTATCCCCAATTAAGAATCCCTCGGACTTGCAGTGGTTTTTCGTTAAGCAGGATTGAATCGGCTTGGACACGGATGGAGCGAAAGGCGGCGGTGGAGGAGTGTTGATGAATCGGTTGGGTATCGGGTGCGTTCTTCAATGTGAGTGAAAGTTTCGTTTCATACAGATTGGGTTGTTCAGGACTCCAGAGTTTCGGATCGGCGATCGGAATTTGTCCTTGAAGCAGCAGCGTTCCTTTTTCAAGCAACCTTTTGCCGTCGTCATCGGAATAGGGAATCGATAGTCGAGTCCAAGAAGCGGGTTTTTCCCGCGCGTCGTCACCTTCAGGAGTGCGAGCGGAGGATGGGTGGGATTTCAGGCGATAGTCCAGATGAATTTCAAATGGGTACTCGGGGAGAAAGTCCGCGATGGCTCGTTGGTCGAGCCCATGGAGGGTGATCTCATAGTTTAAGTTTGAGTTGGAAGGGTCCCCCCAGAGAAAAAGAGAGTGCGGATCGATCCAGACGGGAGGGAGTTCAAGCACTTCGATCGGTTTCCAGAGCCCGCCAAAGTGGGGAGCGAAGACGGGCAAGAAGCCTTGAGAGTTATGTCCAACGCGCTCATCGACTTTTATCAGCAGTTCAGCTTGCGGTTTAGGATGATCCGATTCGGCGGAGAGAGGGGATGAGTTATTGAGAAATCTCGTGACATCGCATTCAAATGGAGTCCAACCGCCAAGGTGCTCAGCGATTTTCTCTCCGTTGCACCACAAAGTCGCTTCGGTCGCTGCACCGTGGAGTCGTACAATGGTCCGAGTGTGAATGGTCCGAGTGTGGGGGGAAGTGTTTAAGCCGTTGGTGAGGTGTGTGCGGTACCAGCCGATTCCATCGAAGGAGACACCTTCGTGTTCTTCGAAGGTAGATGGCAGTTCGACCGATTTCCAGGAAAGGTTCTTTTCTTTTAGGGGGGAGTCGGTCGGGGTTGCGATGAATTCCCAGCCGTTGGTTTGCAGGGCGTTTGCCTTTTTTGATGGGTCTTGGGCCTGGCAGGTGGCTTGCTGGTCTTGAGTTAAAATACCTAAGGCTGAGGTGGTGGCTAGGATTATGATGAAGAATGTTAGAGGTTGGCAATTGGGGATTAGCAAGGGAGCGAAGCGAGGCACGAACGACGGTGGGTTGTTTCTGGAATTCATAACATGGTCTTTCGTCTAGGTTTTTTGAATGTTCGTGAAGAATCGCTAGTTGACGGTTCGTAGATTGGTTCGTATTGTTGCAGGTTAATCTTTGATCCAATTCTTATTCGATTGGAAGAGTGATTAGGGCTAAGTATCCTTGGTTTCTTAGCGGTGAATATCATTCGAGTGCGTCATTTCAGAAGAAGGCTGTATTGTATGACTTATCGTATTTTGTGCAGAGCGAGTGCTGGTTCGTTGCGAGGCGCGTTGGTTTTTGGATTGTCGTTGGGGATCGCGTTGCTGGGGATTGCAGCAACAGGGATTCAGGAT
This sequence comes from uncultured Pirellula sp., assembly GCA_903820735.1. Classification (GTDB taxonomy): domain Bacteria; phylum Planctomycetota; class Planctomycetia; order Pirellulales; family Pirellulaceae; genus JBKCUI01. Next base: position 14,196 of record CAIJIZ010000164.1, on the reverse strand, counting down.
GTTCGCGCACAGGATGCAGCGGCAGCGCCTGCAGTGGCGGCGGCCAAGCCCGTCTCGCCCGAGCAAGCAGCTTTAGAAGCCGAAGTATTGAAGGCTGCCAAGCAGCTTGTCGATGCTTTTAACTCTGCCAATCTCGATGCGATCGCTGGCGTGTTTTTGCCTGACGGTGAATTGATTGACGACTCGGGAACCGTCCATTTAGGACACGATGAGATCAAAGGTTTGATGAAAGCTTTCCATGAAGCTTATCCTGGAGCGAGGACCGAAGCGCAAGTCGAGTCGGTTCGTACGGTTGCTGGTTTGGCGATGGTAGACGGAACGCGAGCGATCATCGATAAGGATGGAAATAGCGGATCGGTACTGCGATTCTCGTCGATTTGGAAGAAGACCGACGCCGGCTTGAAACTCGCTTCGTTCCGCGACGTTGCTGAGCCGATTGCACCAACACCGCACGAAGCCCTCGAAGGGATCGCTTGGATCGTCGGCGAGTGGGTCAACGAGTCGGAAGATGCAAAGGTTAGCATGAATTACCGTTGGGATGACAATGGTAACTTCATCGTTGGTGACATCCTCATCAAGAATGGGGAGCAGATTGTCATGAAGAGTTTCCAACGCATCGCTTGGGATGCACACGAAGGGAAGTTTCGTTCGTGGACATTTGATTCCGACGGAGGATTTGGCGAAGGACTTTGGATTCCAACACCGAATGGTTTGGTATTGCAATCGAAAGCCGTCGCACCAGATGGATCGCGTGGAACTGCAACGGTCAAGATGGAATCTGAGAGCAAGGATCGGTTCAAGATCCGTGGTGAGCATCGCATGACTGAAGGACTTGAAGAGCCAGACTACGAGTACACCGTGGTTCGTCGTCCGCCAGAAGCGAAATAGCGAACGGTATCGCATACACCTCAGCGAGCGGTCGCTTGAGTTTTGATTGAAAAAAGCGTTCGTGGAGCAGTTTTCTCCTGAACGCGGAATGCGAAAATGATGGGGTAGGTTTCCCAAGGTACCAAACAGGTTCAAATACAATTTGGCGATTGCCAAGAATTGAGTGCGCAGAGATGAAAAAGAGCCCTCGGCATTGGATGATGGGTTGGACGGTTCCCTTGACGACGTCGCTCGGATGGGTGGCGGTTTTAGGGATGGCATTCGTAGCTCCGCTCGACGAAGCATCGGCTCAAGGCCGCGGTGGTCGTGGCGGCGGCGGAATGGGTGGCGGCGGAATGGGTGGAGCTCGTCCCGGCGGGGCTGGTTTCAGCGGCGGTGGAGCCCGACCTTCCAACATGGGTGGCGGTTTCAGTTCACCGATGAGTCGCCCTTCCCCTCAGATGCCTACGAATCGTCCTTCGCTCGGTAATTCGATGCCGCAGTCTCGGCCCGCCCCTTCGAACATGGGGGGGAATTTCGGAGGTAGTAATCTTGGTGGAACGAGCCGCCCGATGCCGGGGAATATGGGAAGCATGCAGCGACCGAGCACCGGATCGATTAGTGCGAACCGCCCAAGTCTCGGTGGTGGGATGCCGACCACGCGACCTGCTTCTGGAATTCAAAAGCCGAATTTGCCAAGCACTGGAAACATCGGTGCGGGAAATTTTGGTAACGTTGGAGCAACACGTCCTTCCCCCGGATTGAGTGGTTCAAATCCTGGTAGCCGCCCGAACATCAAGCTTCCGAGCACCATGCAGCCGCCCACACGTCCGGCACCAGGGGGATTGGGAAACATCACCGGTACAGATCGTCCAGTGACGCGTCCTGCACCGGGTGGCGGCCCAACATTAGGTGGAATCTCTCGTCCGCAATTGCCGGGCGGAGGATCTACGCGTCCTGCGCCGAACCCGGGGATTCCTGGATTAAACGGTGGGCAACCAACGACTAAGCCCGCTCCTGGTTTTGGCGGAAACAACATCTCGGGAGGTAATCGCCCGAACCAAGGTGGCAATCGCCCCGGCGGCATTACAGGGCCTGGCGGAATAACAGGTCCTGGTGGCATCACAGGTCCTGGTGGCATCAACAATCGTCCAAACGATGTTCCAGGCTTGAATCGCCCGACGACCAAGCCGGCTCGACCGAGCATTGGTGGCGGAAATCGTCCAGGTGGCGTTACCACATTGCCCGGCGTCGTGGACACGAATCGCCCAAATGGCGGCAACCGGCCCAATGGCGGAAGTTGGAACCGTCCAGATTGGAACGGCAACAATAACTTCAATGGCAACAACAATTGGAACGGCAACAACAATTGGAACGGCAACAATAATTGGAACGGCAACAATAATTGGGGCAACGGCAACAACAACTGGAACGGCAACAATAATTGGAACGGCAACGGCAATTGGGGAAATTGGGGGAACAACAACAACCGACCTAATTGGAACAACGGCAATACCAATATCAACGTCAACAATAACAACTGGTACAACAACAACTACAACCGTCCAGCTTGGGACCGTCCAGGTTACAACAACAATTGGGGTAACAACTGGGGTTACAACAACAATTGGAATAACAATTGGAGTAATAACTGGAGCAACAACTGCGTGCATCCTCACTACCAAGGTTGGTACAACGGTTGCTGGTCGGGTTACTGGGGTAGTTCCTGGTACTCGCCGGTTGTTTGGGGCGCTGTAGGCTGGGGGTTAGGATCGGTCACTAGCAGTGCCTACAATACCGGTTACGGCTACGTTAACCCGTATTATGTGGCTCCAGTAGTTGGTGCGACGACCGTAGCGAACAGCGTTCCTTATGACTATTCGCAACCGGTTGTCGTGAACAACTACATCACAGCAGAGAGTCAAGGCTCCACTGCGAGTTCGACCTCCTCCCCTGTTACCACAGCAAGCCCTGTAGCGAACGCCAAGGTTGAAGAATCATTTACTGATTTCGACAACGGCTTGGCAACGTTCAAACAAGGGGACTATCAAGGAGCATTGAATTCGTTCAACGCAGCTTTGGGTAAGAACGGTGGGGATCCTGTGGTTCACGAAGTCCGCGCGTTGACGCTGTTCGCTCTCGGAGATTACACAAGTGCAGCACCTGCACTGAACTCTCTGTTGGCAGCCGCTCCTGGCATGGATTGGACCACCATGAGCAGCCTGTACGGCAACAGCGACGATTACACGGTTCAGCTACGAAAACTTGAAGAGTACTGCAAGGCAAATCCAAAGAACCCGGCTTCGGCGTTCGTGTTGGCCTACCATTACTTGGTGATCGGATCGAAGGATTCCGCTGTTCGCGCTCTGAAGGTTGTTGTCGAGAACCAACCTAAGGATGTTACGGCCAAACGCATGTTGGAAGCTCTGGATCCGAAGCCTGTGGAAGCGAAGGCAGCGCCTCAACCACAAGCTGAAGAGTTGGCCAAACCAGCTCCCGAAATCGATTTGGTTGGGAAGTGGCAAGCCGTTGCAGGTACGACTTCGATCGACTTGACCATCACCGAAGACTCAACGTTCACTTGGAAAGCCACCGAAATGGGTAAGCCAGCGGTAGAGCTATCGGGTGACTTCGGTACCAACGGTGATGCTGTCTTGATGGAGACGAGCGACAAGGGCTCCCTAGGGGGCACGGTCAAGAGTCTCAATAGCGACGAGTGGGTACTCAATCCACCGGGAGGTACTGCTGCTGAGAACGCTGGATTGAAGTTCAAACGCGTGAAGTAAGCAGCGTTGTCTGATCGATAGAAAAAGTAGTGACAAGGCCCGGTAAAAACCGGGCCTTGTTCATTGATGCGGGTTGTGATGGTCTCTTCGATACACTTGCCTTTGGCCACTTGCCTTTGGCCACAATGCGATAAATCCCGGTGGTGGGGGCAGAGCCTTCAAGGATGCCCAAAAGTTGTCTGTTCGTTCAATTACTAAGCTAAACCTAACAAACGTTTACGCTACTTATGCTGGGCAAAAACAGATCAAGGCTTGATCAGCGCGCGTTGGAGCGGGCAGGACTTGGGTTGCGGTTCGCCGCGTCGGTAGGATTCGAGGAGTTCACGGGAGCGTGCTGCGAGCATGCGGCGTACTTCATGCCTCGCTCCTTTTTGCCGTGGGATTTTCATGGCGTCGTAGGCAGTCGTTTGGTGACGCATCCAAGCGATCACGGCGGATTCTGCTCTCTGTTCGATCGAGATCCGTTTGGTTCGAGCCACCGTTCCGCTGCCAACCGGTGTTGCGTGTTCTGCGACAGCTTGTGCTAATTGCTGTTCGAGTGCGAGAAACTGTGGTGCGAAATGCAAAAACCCTCGCACTTCGGTCACGAAGTCTTCAACATACTTGGCTTGCTCGGCATCCCTGCGCTGTGTTTGTTTTTCTCGTTTAACTGCGTAGGCTTGAGTATTGCGTTCCGCGTCGGCCTGTTTTTTTACTTGGGCGATGGTCTCGGCCGGAGCCCAGATACCTTTAGAGAAAATCTTGCGGCCAACCTTTTCTTGGACGCACCAGTGATCGCCAGCTGCTTTTACTCGGCGGGTGTAGAGCGGATCTCCGGGGGGGAGCAGTTCCCAAGTCGCGGGAACTTGGTGGAATTTACCTTGGGCATCGATCAGCGTTCGTTCGTTAGGTCCTGGTCGAAAGACGTTTGCTGCATCGCTAGCGGTTGACTTTTTGGCGGCTGAGCTTCCGGTAGTTTTGGGGGTAGATCTCGCCGTAGATCTTGCAGTAGATCTTGCAGTAGATCTTGCAGTGGGCTTTGCAGTGGAACGTTTGATTGGGTCAGGGGTAGCCAAGAGAGTTCTGACGGGGGCAGGAGTTATTTTTGAGTTGTCCAAGGAAGGATTTTTTTCGAAGCGGCGGAGTTGGCTTCCTGCATGACTTCTTCGATGGTAACGGGGATACCGTTTTGGTCGCTCGATCGCTGAGCTGCTTGGATGAAGGCCATGATTTCGAGCGATTCTTGGCTCGACACAGGTGCAGGGCCGCCTGCAAAGAATTTCGCGATTTCTACAACGAGCGGCTCGTAGCCTTCGTACTTTGCGTCGTTTTCGAGAAAGTCGGAGCCGAAGACGGTCAGTCCATAGCCTTGTGTTCCGGATCGGATCCCTCGGAAGACGCCGATGCGTCCATCGTTCCACAGACCTACGACGACGTCGGTACCTTCTGATTGCGTGCGTGTGACAGATTTGCAGCCAACATTCATCGCTGTGTATAGAGCTTCGACGCCGTGGATGCCGTACCACGTCAGGTCGGTGTGGTGGGGTTCGAGTGAGCAAGGGCTCCAGCTGTTGGCCCCGAGGATTTTACGATCCGTTTTTTCGCGGTAGCGATAGACCGAGGGGGTAAATCGCAGGGACGAGGAGGTGAACCAAGGTGTTTGGGTGTGTTCGGCGAGTTTGGCGATAGCCACAGCGTCGCTCAAGTCACCTGCCAACGGTTTGTCGATGAACACAGGTTTTTTGGCAAGCAGAACGGGGGCGACTTGGGAGAGGTGCGTGCGTCCGTCGAGGCTATGTAGCAGAACGGCTTGGACTTTCGGCAGAAGGGCTTCGACGGAATCGACGATTTCGATCCCAAGATTCTGAAACTCCTTGGTGTAGCCCGGAACACGATCGATGCTCGAGGGAATGTCAGGGCTACCTCCAGGGAATGCAGCGACGATCTTCAAGCGTGCAAGCGGACTTGTTTCTGGCGCGGATCGGATGATTTTGGCGAAAGCGCCAGCGTGGGATGTGTCCAGTCCGATGACCCCGACCTTGATCGATTCATCCGAGTTCGAAGACGGTTGACTTGCGGTGTTATCCGAGACTTTAGGGGTTTGGGCTGATGCGACGTTCAAGTTAGCGATTTGTGTGGTTGCTAAAGTTATGGCCAACGATGCAGACAGGCGTGCGGCGAATCTCAGGAGGGAACGCCGTGATTGAGTGCTCTGTGATCGGCGGGAGGCGTGAGTATTTTGGGAGGGAAGTCGCATGGGAGGAGTCGGCTTTGTCGTTTGATTAGTTTGATCAGATTGCAGAGAAAATATGCAGAGAAAGTTTGCTGGGTGCGGTCTCGTTTGGTGACAGTATGCTTACGGCGGTTAAGAGCTTTTCAGTGTACGCGTTTAATCGCAATATTTTGATTCGCAGTAGTTGATGCAGAAGTTTATTCCGTACGTTGGAAATTCCCTTCGACAAAAGCGGCAGCCATTGCCTTGGGGACTTCGGCTTCTGCGAGCACTAGGTTGGCACGATTCTTGGCAACTTCAGCCTTCATGACTTGTTCTTGCGCGATGGCTTCGGATCGACGCTGTTCGGCTTGAGCACGGGCCATGCGGACGTCCGCTTCTGCTTGGTCGCCACGCAAGCGGGCTCCGATGTTTTGTCCGACTTCGATGTGTGCGATGTCGATCGAGACGATGGTGAAAGCGGTTTGGTTATCGAGTCCTCGTTTTAGCACCGTTCGGGAGATGAGATTTGGGTTCTCCAGGACGGCGAGGTGGGTTTCCGAGGAGCCGATCGAACTGATGATGCTCTCGCCAACACGAGCGATCACGGTCTCTTCCGTGGCGCCGCCGATGAGTTGTTCGAGGTTTGTGCGGACGGTGACTCGTGCTTTGACTTTCAGTTCGATCCCATTTCTTGCGATCGCGGAAAGAAAACCGGTTGGGTTGTACCTTGGGTCTGGGCAATCGATCACACGTGGATGGACGGAAGTTCGCACGGCATCTAGAACGTCGCGACCCGCCAAGTCGATAGCGGCAGCACGGTCAAAATCCAAATCGATTCCAGCGCGGTGTGCGGCGATGATGGCGTTAAGCACGTTCATGACATTGCCGTCTGCCAGATAGTGGGCTTCTAAACGCTCGGTGCTGATCCCGTTCGTTCGATCGATATCAAGACCGGCTTGGGCTGCCATAATCTTGGCGTTGACGACCACGGAAGAGCGAACTTGGCGTAAGTACATTCCGATCAAGCTGGACATGGAGACATCCGCCCCGCTCATCATGGCTTGCAACCATAGACTGCCGAAATTCCAGAGTACCGCCAAGCAGATCAGTGCAAATAGGCCTAAAACACCGAGTAAAACGACAATTAGTACGTTTTGTGGGTTTGGGCGAGCTTGGCTGAGGAAAAGTTCGAGATAGGAAGCGATGAAGGTCGGGCTGATGGACAAAAGGTCGACGAAAGAGTTGTTGGAGGAAAAAATGGAGGAGAAATTCGAGAGGGAATTCATTTCGCTTGGGCCTGTGAGAAACGACGGTGTGAACGATCGATTGAAATGGTGCGCATCGAACTAAGACTCGGCAGTTTCCTGAACACGCAATTTCCGGGACAAAAGGACTCCATCCTAGAAAACTTAACGCTGCGCAGCGTCTTCATCATCCTTCAAATTCAATGGGATTGTAACGGATAATCCGTGAAAATTGTTCGTTTAAGGGAGTTCTCGGGGAGAACAGGGGCGATCGGGATGAAAAAGGATCGAACCGAAGCTAGGTTCGGATCGTAACGATGAAATTCAGGAGGGGTTCCGACTTTAGCCGATGGCCGGCCGTGTTGGAATTTTGCCCCTCTACTTTAGGCCCTCTTCTTTGCAAATCGATCGATGAGTCCATCCATGTTTCCTGGAATATTTGCGATCACCGACTTTTGGATGGCACGGTGGCTGACGCCGATTTGGTTTTTAGGGGTAGGCGTGACCTTGGGGCTCGTCACCCTCGGATTGTTGCTTGGACTCTTCTACGTTTTATCAAAAATCCCGTTTTTCGATTTGTTTCGAAAGACAGGGATCGCTCATGGGATCGCTGCGGGTTTGAGCTTAGTGGCAACCGGGCTCGCCGCTCGTGAGCTGTATATGGCTTACCAATCGGCCGGTACACCCCTGATGATGGACGAGTTTTGGCTGATTACCGCAGCCATAGGTATCGTCTTTTCTATTTTCGCTTGGTCTTTGATGTTTTGCAGTTCGAGCCGCTTCCTCATGGAAGTCCGTTCGCTGCTGACCGAAGGTGTGGGGTTCTTAATTCTCTGCACACTCGGGCTGCTCGGCTTGATCGGCTTGGCCTCTACCCCTCTGGTGGACAACGCCTCGGGTGCTTTCAGTAGCTTGCCTCAGTTTATTTTCCTTCGGCCGACTTCGCAAACTTTTACATTGCCTGGTGTCGCTGGTGATCAAGAATCGCCGTTTACGAAATTGGAAGTCCGTTACGATCCAAGGACAGTTAACACGATCGAGATTCGGTCGAACAAAAACTTGATTCTTGGAGATGGTCCAACCATCGCCGATTTCCGCACCCAAGGATTTCGGATCGAAAACGAGGTGCCGTACCAGTGGGTTCGTACGATGGGACCTGAGAAATCCCCTTTGCTTTTAGCGCAAGGAGCGGAAGTTTACGCGCAGAACCAAGAGTTTGGTGAAGCGACGGTTGAGATTCGTATTTCAAGTATACCGCCGGTTCCAGAATCGCTGACGTTTGTCTCAGTAGCCTTTATGACTGTGGTCTTTGGATTGTTGTTGTTTTTGATGCAAGCTGTTGCACCGAAGACGGCCGCGATCGCTCTGGCCGCCGCGAAGAGCGAGTTGTCGCAACCCCTCCCTATGATCTTGATGCTGGTCGTCGGACTGGCGATTCTATTGTTCGTGTTCTTGCCTTTCCACACCTTCGGTGAAGACATCAAGTTGCTCAAGGATTGCGGGATTACGTTGATCTTGGTCGCTACGACTTTCCAAGCCGTTTGGTCTGCAAGCACATCGGTCAACGAGGAAATCGAAGGCAGGACGGCACTGACGCTCTTAAGCAAACCCATTCACCGTCGATCGTTCATCCTCGGCAAGATGTTTGGGATCTTCTGGGTGGTCTTCTTCATGTTTCTGGTACTAGGTTCGATCGAGCTTTTTGCAGTGGCATTCAAGCCGATTTACGACGCTCGAGAGTCGTCTTTGGATCAACCCGATTGGCGTCAATGCCACATGGAAATGATGCGTACGATCCCTGGATTGGCTATGGCTTTCTTCCAAAGCGTAGTTCTCGGAGCGATCGCAGTGGCACTGGGAACTCGCCTGCCTTTGGTTGCGAATTTCGCCGTCTGCTTCGCGATCTACATGCTCGGACACTTGACTCCGACAATCGTGGCGAGCTCTCAAGGTGGATTGCCGCTCGTGGAGTTCTTCTCTGAACTGATTGCATCGGTGGTGCCAAACTTGAGCTTGTTCTCGATGGAAGCAGCGATCGACGCGGACGTTGTGGTTCCTTGGTCGGTTCTCGCGAGCGTGTTGGTTTACACGACCATTTACTTCGTCTTGGCGACGTTACTCGGATTGCTTCTCTTCGAAGATCGCGACTTGGCCTAAGTCCGCCAACAGGGCGGATGGTATCGAATTCCTACAGTGCACACCTTTTCAGTGTGCACTGTTTTTGTGCGCAGCGAGATTTTGTGCGCAGCGAGCAGTGGTTCAGCCGGCAGGGTCTTCCAGCAGTTCCTTCAATCGATTTCCCAGTTGAGGTGGAAAGCGATCGGGCCAACTATCATCGACGAGCCCGACATGGATCATGTCGAGTAGGTGAGTCTGGTCTTTTCTTAGATAGCTGTTGAGTTTCATCTCGACGAGAGCTTCGAGCTCGACGATGCGTTTGCTCTGAATTTCCACAGATTGGTCGATGGTAGGAGTGGCCGTCGCATATTCCGGACGGACTTTTCTTCCAGCTATGAGAATATGAAGTCCCTGGCTAGGCTTACCATCGTTTCCATCAAGGAATACCACAGTTCCCATGACATCATCTCGAACGAACCCTGCTTTTTGCAAGGCAATAGTCGCTTGAGGTAAATCATCCTCCGCAAGTAGCAAATCGACATCGCGTGTGTTGCGTGCGGCACCTTCGTCGATGGTGGCAACCCAAGCGGCAACTGCGTTACCACCGATAACAGCATACGGGACTTGAGCTTGCTGTAGTGCAGCGCAAGCCCGGTTCAATCGTTCTTGTACTAGCTCCACGGCGCGAAACATCCTTTCGAAAATATCGATGCCTTGCTCACGTACCAAGTTGACGAGTTGTTTAGAATCCATGCTAGGCATTATAACATCCAACCAGCCGGAATTGGCAAAGTTGTTTGATTGGGGAAACCAAAGGGGAGCCCCCCTACCCTACGCCCCCTAGGGACAATACTGGGCCTAGTTGAAACCAGGTCTTTTTGGAATGTTGGACTTTTTGAAATGCAGAGTTACTAAGAGGTTTCGATGAGCAAGACACTTGTTGTTTGTTATCCGACAGAGTCGCGGCATGTGGAAGCCATCGCACGCGTTGCGCCGGGGTATGAGATTCTCGTAGCCGATCAAGACACGATTCCGGAGAAGATATTTGCAGCCGATATTTTCGTTGGACATGCGAAAGTCCCTGTGAATTGGGATTCGGTGGTCGCGCAAGGTCGGCTTAAGTTTATTCAGTCTTCAGCTGCCGGATTGGATCATTGCTTGGCACCTTCGGTCATTGATTCACCGATCGTCGTCTGCAGTGCGTCGGGCTTATTTGCCGACCAAGTTGCCGAGCAGACGATGGCGTTGTTGCTGGGGCTATTGCGAGGGATCCCAATTTTTTATCGCCAACAGCAGCGACATGAGTTCATCAGGCGTCCGACCGCGGACTTGCATCGCAAGCGGGTGGGGATTGTCGGGTTGGGTGGGAACGGGCGTCGATTGATACCTGTGCTCGCTCCTTACCGAGTAACAATTCGTGCGACGGATTACTTCCCGGATCAAAAACCCCCTGAGGTTGAGGAACTGTTGCCCCATACAGAATTGCTAACACTAGCTGCTTGGGCCGAGATCTTGATCCTAACCTTGCCCCTGAATGCATCGACCCGAGGGGTAATCGGCCAGCAAGTCTTCGACGCGATGCCGCACGGAGGATGGTTGATCAATGTTGCTCGCGGACAATGCGTTGACGAAGTCGCGTTGATCAAGGCTTTGGAAAGTGGGAAGCTCGCTGGTGCTGGGGTGGATGTGACGGCGATCGAGCCGTTGCCTAAAGACAGCCCTTTATACGACCATCCAAATGTGTTGATCACTCCTCACGTCGGGGCACAGTCCGGACCTCGGTACGATGACTCGACCCGATTGATCTGCGAAAACTTGCGCCGATACCTTGGGGGCGAGTCGTTATACAATGTGGTGGACAAACGGCTGGGATTCCCTCACCCGAGCGTTTTGTATTCGGTATGATCCCGCGTGCTGTTTGATTTGGTCCGCAATGCTTGACAACCATGAACTTTCCATTTTAGGTCGAGTGTTTCTCTCGCTCGGATTGATCTTGTTCGTGGGAGGCTTGGCTTTCCTCGGTAGGCGAATAGGGCAAAGCGTCGGGACCGCTTCTGAGTTTTATGTCGCCAACCGAAGCGTGCCGCTAATTCTTTCAGTATTAGCTTTGCTTGCTACCTGGTTCGGTTCCTCATCGGTAGTGGAAGCATCAACAAAGATGTACCAAGGAGGGCTTGGAGAAGTCCTTCTCGACCCGATCGCGTGCGGAGGTACTCTTATCCTGACAGGGATATGGTTCGCAGGCCGATTCTGGGCGTCTGGGTGCTCCACGGTTGCACAACTGTTTCGAAACCACTTCGGGGTAGGTGCGGAGCGGCTAAGCTGCGCGATCCAAGTCCCCTCGTTTTTTCTCTGGATCGGCGCTCAGTTCCTAGCGATGGGGCAGTTGCTTGAAGCTTCGTTGGGAATTCCAGAACCGATCGCGATCGTTTTGTCGGCGCTGGCGACTTTAAGCATCGTGGTTTGGGGAGGAATGTGGGCGGTGACTTGGGCCAACGCAATCATGATCGTCGTATCGATCGCAAGCTTACTGCTGTTGGCCTTCGCTACAGCAGAGAGTATCGGGCAAGGCAACGCATGGTTCGGCGTGCAGCGCGTGGTGGAGGCGGCGCCCGATGGATTCCTGAAGGTCGATGTTTCAACAATGCCAAAAGGTTTGTCTGTTCTCGGTGTGTTAGCAATCGGCTTGATGGGGAATGTGCCCGGACAAGACATACAGCAACGGGTCGCTTCTGCGCGAACGGCAGGAACCGCTCGGTGGATGTGCATCGTATCTGGCTTGCTTTATTTGTGCATAGGACTCGTGCCGATGTACTTGGGGCTCGCCGCCCGATGGAAATTTGGCGATCGCCTCGGTGTTGATTCGCTCGGTGTTGATTCGCTCGGTGAGAACACCTTGCCGATCAATGCCTTGGCTCAAAGCGTATTGAGTGAGCCGTTTCAAATTGTGCTCATCGTCGGAATGTTTAGCTTGTCTCTTGCCGTTGCTGCAGGTTCGACGATTGGACAAGCGACGTTGTTGACAGAGAGCTTTCTCAAACCGGCATTTAATGTGCGTTCAAGTTCGGCTGGTTCAGGGCGATGGAGTGTCCTTTTGGTGATTGCCGGTTCGCTGATCGTTGCGTATTCTGGGCAATCGATCATGGGCCTGCTGGAGCTTTCGCTTGTCCTTGTACTGGTCTCGATGTTTGTGCCGATGTGCCTCGCCCTACTGTGGCCGACAAAGCAGATCCGACCCGGTGTCGGAACCGCAACCATGACCGTGGGACTTGCGGTCTGGTTGCTGTGTTTCATCGCAGAAAATCGATTAGGTGCTGCCTGGGCGTTTGGAGCTTGGACATTACCTTCGGAGTTGACGGGGCTCTTAGCAAGCGCTCTTACCGGGTTGTATTTGAGATTTCGAATTCCGTCTGGATCGGAATCGACGGATAACTCCGTAGCAGCCAAGTGACGCCGCCAGCAGCATGCTCGAAGGTTCCGGAACAGCAGAGAATTCGATCCGATCCATAGCAAAGTAAGCTGGAGTATTCATCCCGAATTGCCCAACGTCGCTTGAAGTCAAATCGAACTTCAGTGCATCGATCGTCCCAAGGCTCGCAAGATTCACACGCGTCCAAGCATCGATGATGTAGTCTTCGGACGAATTCGCAGCCCGTAAGTCGGCGAGATAGAAATCGAGTCTGCTTGTGAGATTCCCTCCGCGGAATCCTTGAAATTCGACTTTGAAGAAATCGGGGTCACTGCCTGAAGCCCCTCCGAACTTCTTTGCGAAAGCATCACCATCCTTCATGGAAAAGTAGTTGTAAGCCGTGTTCGTCACGTCGATCGATGCAAGTTGGACTTCGGCTCCAAAAGTGATTACCGCATCACCGGCGAAGGAGTTATAAACCACGGCATAGTGTTCGGAATTTTCGCTTCCAAGCCCGGGCTTGCTTGCATACTGGTTCTCGTAGCCTGGCACATTCCCCGCATTGACTCGCGAATAAGCAAAACCGGACCAGTACGAATAGTTGTATTGCGTGTCGTAGGTGTAGGAATTCGAGAAGTGGCTTGTGCTGCTGTTCCAGCCTTGCGAATTGGTCGTGTTCGATCCAAGATCGCCGTTGTAGTACTGGCCATTGGCACCCTGGCTATAAAGGGACTTCCCTTCAAAACCAATGATCTCCGCTTGGGTTGGCAAAGTCATCAAGCAAACCAGGAGGCATGTAGAGAGCAAGCGACGTGCGAGAACAAGGTGTTGCGGAATCTGCTGGTGGTCGAACGACGAAGCTGAAGTTGAATACATGGGTGAGGTTTTCACGTGCGAGTGGTGCCAAGCGGCTTTACGAGGTGCTTGGGCATCGACGCACGGAGTCCTACCGAGTGCCGGTGATGCGAGCATCAAGTAAAGTTGGCGAGTAACGACGCGGGAAGTCGAAGGAGATGCTTCCCAAACCATCCACCGCAGCGGCCCCAATCACGGGAGGCAAGTATCTGCGATTTCGCAAGGTAGGTCTTCTGACTCATCATCACCCACCGCCTCGCTGCCTTCTCGGCTACCCGGATGTCCTTCAAACTGGGACTGGGGGGCTGCCAATGGCAATCTTCGTGGAATTTTAGTTTAGAAGGAGGCGGTGTCGGTGTTGGATTCCCAAGTAATAGAAATTCAACACGGACGATTTACAGCGGCCGGACCGTCCCGGTTTTGCACCGGAGTTCCCTGTTGTCTTAGAAGCTTCGTTGCTTCCAAGTCACCTTGCGCTCCGGATAGAGTACTCTAAAAAAAACGAGCGTCAACAACGCGGAGTCAAACAAGGCGGAGTCAACAAGGCTTGCATCCCGGAATTCTAAGTAGCTTGCTAAACAAGTTGCAAAACCGTAAGCAGCGCAGCTTGCAACATGGTGAGCTATCGGAGTATTATCGGAGTATTATCGGAGTGCAAATCGAGTACAAAAAGAATCCAAGCAGTCAGTTGCCCAGACGAACCGTTAGCGAAAAACCGATATG
>CAIJIZ010000163.1 GCA_903820735.1 uncultured Pirellula sp. | reverse complement strand
GATTTTTACATTCATCGTTCCGATCCTGGTTATCATCAACGTCCCAGCTCGATTGCTTGCGCAACCCCTAGCCCCGCGACAAGGCTGGGAATGGGGACTGGCAGCCTTCGCTTTTCTCGCTACCATCTTCGCCCTTCTACTAAGCCGGTGGGTTTTTCAACGAGCGCTGCGAAGTTACGCCAGTGCATCGAGTTAACAGGTGCCCCGAGTCAACAAGTGCATCGAATTGAACCACCTCCGAAAATAGCTTTCGCCCAATCTCTAGCAAACTAGTTCTATGACAAAACAGTTCATCCGAGACCTACAACCTCAGTCCGCCATCGACACCATCCTCCGCATCGCCGATCGCCAAATACGAGCCAATCGCCAAGGAAACAATTACCTTTTGATGCAGCTACAAGATCGCACTGGTACGATCTCTGCAATGCGTTGGAATGCGGACGAACGTCTCGCCGAACGGTTTCCTAAAGGGAGTTACGTTCGCGTCCAAGGCACGTCGCAAATCCACAACGGAACGATGCAAATCATCGTTAACCAACTCCACAATGTAGATGCCAACGACGTCGATGAGCAAGACTTCGACGCGCTCGATAAAGCCAAGTCCGACGAGCGATGGAACGCGATTCTCGCTTATATCGCGTCCATCAAGGATCGTACCGTGCGAGCTATCTGCGATCGCATTCTTGCAACAGAGAGCATCGCTAACCGGCTAAAAATCGCCCCGGCGGGAATCAAAGCCCACCATGCATATCCCGGCGGATTGCTTGAACATATCCTTAGCCTGATGCACTTGGCAGACGCTAGCGCAAGGAACTACCCAAACATCGATCGCGATTTGCTCCTCGCCGCCGCCCTCGTGCACGATCTCGGCAAAGTCGAAGAACTCGCATTTGAAAACGAATTGACCTACAGCGATGCAGGGCAATTGCTCGGCCACCTAGTCCAAGGGGTCGTAATGCTTGAGTCAGTCGCCACGGATCTTCGTCGCGAAGGGCATCAAATCGATGCAGAGAAATTACTTCGACTCGAACATATCGTCGTCTCCCACCACGGCACTCTCGAACACGGTAGTCCCAAAGTTCCCATGACCCTTGAAGCCCTAGCGTTTCATTACCTCGATGAAATGGACGCAAAGCTCAACGCTGCCAAAGAACAGATCCTTCAGGATCGATCCAACGATACGTGGACTCCTTTTCACCCACTACTCTCAAGAAAACTCTACAAACCAAGCCATCACAGCGATTCGGCGACAAGCTAATTCCTCACTTTGGATCCGCTCAAATTTTTTCCTGGCATCCATCAAGGAAAGTTTCCGGTAAAATTGGCGGTAGATAATTCAATACTAATCCCCGTTCACCATCCATTTCCACCAGCAAACGATGTCAGAGCTCTCGAATACCCAAGCCCTGCTCCAAACCAACCTCCCTTTTCCAAAACGCCAAGGAAAGGTGCGCGACGTCTACGACCTCGGTGACCGACTTCTGATGATCAGCACCGATCGCATCAGCGCCTTCGACTGGGTGATGCCTAACGGAATTCCGGACAAAGGCCGTATCCTGACTCAACTAAGCCTCTTTTGGTTCAATATCCTCGGTATAGATCATCATGTACTTACCGACGAACTTCCACCCGAAGTCGCCGCACTCGACCCAAACCAAACTCTCGTCGGCCGATCCATCATTACCAAAAAGGCAAAAGTCGTCCCATTCGAATGCGTTATCCGCGGATACCTCGAAGGGAGCGGTTGGCGCGATTACCAAAACACTGGCTCCGTCTGCGGCATCCCACTCCCCGCAAACCTTCAACAATGTGCCGCTCTTCCCGAACCCCTTTTCACCCCAGCCACCAAAGCCGAGACTGGACACGATGAAAACGTATCCTTCGAAGTGATGCGACAAAGCTTAGGTAACGACGTTGCCACAGAACTCAAAGAACGCTCCCTCGATGTGTACCGACGCGGCAATGCCTTTGCCAAAGAACGCGGAATCTTGGTCGCCGATACCAAACTGGAGTGGGGCTGGTTCGAGAACCGTCTAATTCTTATCGACGAAGTCCTCACTCCTGACTCATCGCGGTTCTGGCCAGCAAACCAATGGAAACCCGGGGGCCCTCAAGCTTCTTTCGACAAACAATTCCTCCGCGAATTCCTCGATCGATCCTCCTGGGATAAAAACAGCCCCCCTCCTGAACTTCCAAGCGATATCGTCGAACAAACCCGCATGCGATACCTTGAAGCTCTCGAACAAATCACAGGCAAAAGCCTTGTGATCCCCAATAACCCCAGAGGTTAACCCCCAAAGACTTCTCGTCTCACAAGCGACCACTCGCGACTTGCCAGCCTCTAACTCCCCCAATCATCTAAACCAATCATCCAAACCAATCAACCGATCAATACTACTACGATGAACTACTCCGATAAAATACGCCAAAGCGTCATCGCCGTTCCTCCCCTCTGCCGAAACCGAAGCTTACAGGTTTGCAAGACCGAAAATAAACGAGTTATCGAACATCTTCGTGCCGGATCAATCCGCACGTTTCTCTACGGAGGCAATGCGGTCTTCTATCACATCCGCCCCTCCGAATACGCGGCTACCCTCGAAATGCTTCTAGATCTTGCCAGCCCCGATGATTGGATCATCCCTTCGATCGGATCCTCTTTTGGCATGATGATCGACCAAGCCGAAATCTTGGCTAAACTGCCGTTCGATACCGCGATGGTTCTACCCCAAAAGGACATCACCGATCCAGTTGGAATTGAGCGTGGAATCCGACTCGCAGTTGACAAAATGGGCAAACCGGTCGTTCTCTACTTGAAGATCGATCAATGGCTTCCAGCCGAAAGCGTCGAGCGTCTCGTCAACGACGGGGCCGTAAGTTGGATCAAGTACGCGGTGGTCAAAAGCGATCCTACCGATGATTCCTACCTGAAAAGTCTCCTCGAACGTATCTCGCCGAAAATTTTTGTTAGCGGGATGGGAGAGCAACCGGCGATCTGTCACATGCAAGAATTCCACATGGGTGGTTTCACAAGCGGCTGTGTCTGCATCCGACCCGATCTCTCTACACGTATGCTCCATGCAATACAAGCTGGAGATTGGGCCGAAGCCGAGTCGATTCGAAAATCTTTCGAACCGCTCGAAGACCTCCGCAATGCGATTTCCCCGATACGCGTTCTTCACGAAGCGGTCCGATCAAGCCGAATAGCCGACACCGGTCCGCTACTACCGCTGCTCAGCGACCTCAATGAACCAGAGTGCAAGTCCATTGAGGTAACGACGAAGGCTTTGCAGTCCCTCGCTTAGTTCGCTACCGACTGATTCTCCACTAAGTGGTTATCCCCCGCGTGGTTATGTGCCGCGTGGTTATGTGCCGCGTGGTTATGTGCCGGATGGTTATGTGCCGACACCCATCAGCTTTTCCCATTGAGGATCGTATTCGCGCCGCCATAGTCCCGCGACTAACTCGCTGGATTTGCCATCTTGAATACTTTCCATCTTCACGCGCCCTGTTCTAGAGTCACTCAAGATCACCTGCCCAGTGCGATGTGCGATATTTCCAAGATGACAGAGCAAGGTACTTTGATGCCCACTTAAAACGGGCTGGTTCAATCGACTCGGATCGTTGCTGCGAACGGCTTCGATAAAGTTATGAACGTGATCGCGTTGGCCCCAGTCAGTCTTCGGTGAGCTTTCTACCAACTTGTTGTCGGCATCGAAAATTTGGTATCCGCCATCGGCATCAAGCTCTAGACTGCCGTCATATCCCACAAAAGAAACAAAAGGTCCATTGGGTCGCTTGGTCGTCGATAAACCTTCGTAGTGAATCTGCTTGCCTCCTTCAAATTCCCAAGCGACTTGCTGGGTATCCGGTGTTTCTTGATCGTCAGAATAGCGATAACGCCCCCCCGATGAAACCGTCCGCGTTGGATATTCCACTTGCAAACCCCAACGACATAGATCCAGTGGGTGCACGCCATTGTTTCCCAACTCTCCATTCCCCCAGTGCCAGAACCAATGCCAGTTGTAATGCACAACATTTTTGCGAAACGCGCGACGGGGCGCAGGGCCTTGCCATAATTCATAATCGAGATGCTCAGGGGGTGCGCTATCGACCTCTGTACCAATCGGTCCACGCATCCGCTGGAAGAAAGCTCGCGCTAAATACACTTTACCAATCGCACCTTGGTGCAATTTAGCAATTGCATTGCGACAACCGATGCTGCTGCGACGCTGATTTCCAACTTGCACGCATTTGCCAGATCGCTGCGCAGCTTGAACCATCCACTCTCCTTCTTGAGGATTGTGGCAAGCAGGTTTCTCTACATACACATGTTTGCCCGCGTTACATCCAAGGATCGCAGCTGGGCCGTGCCAATGGTTTGGAGCAGCGCAGAAAAAAGCGTCGATTTCCTTATCATCCAACATGCTTCGGATGTCGACCTCCCAGCGAGCCTTGCCTCCAGCTTCAGCAATCCGACGTACTCCTGACTCCCCACGCAACCGATCCGTCTCGCAAATTGTTTTGATCTCAACGCCGGGAATCTTTAACAACTCTTCGGCCAGATCACGACCACGACTAAACCCCATTATCCCGACAACCGTCCGCTGTGGACTTTCCGAAGCCGGTTCTTGAGAATGAACCATGCGCATCGAAGTCGCAAGTGCCACGGACGCGGAGGCAGCAGCTAAAAAGTCACGTCGGTCTCGCCTGCTCGATTCTTGCATGATGCTTAACATTCAGTTCCAAAAGAAGAAAATTGAAAATTGCGATAAGCCACATCGCTACCATGGTCGGTCAACATGATACGACCACACGGGTTCTTGCTAAAGTCCTTCACGTCGTTGAATTTACTTCCAGCAACGCGACGCTCCCACTCCTGATCTCCTACCGTCGCTTCAACTACTTTGGATTCATTTAGCCAATGCTCGATTCGCCCAGCACGAACCACGATCTTCGCGGTATTCCACTCTCCAATCGCTCGAACATGGACTTGGTCATTCGGTTCATACAAGTCGTAAATCGAAGCTGTTGAATTCTTTCGTTCGACTGCGCCACCGTTCGGATCACCGCTCGGATCGTAGATTTGATACTCGCATCCCAAAGTGCGATCTCCATAGGTTCTTACGCGATACTTGATCCCGCTGTTGCCACCTTTCGCAAGCCGCCATTCGAAACCGAGTTCAAAATCGCCAAACTCTTGTCGAGTTACGATGTGTCCCGATCGCAGAAGTGTCTTCCTAAGCGAGATAACGCCATCCTTAGCCTGCCATCCCCCCGATACCCCCTGGCCGTCTAACCCCATCCATCCGTCGAGTGACATTCCACGCCATACATCTGCATTTTGGCCGCGTTGATCCTTCGCTTGACCTCCCTGCTTGCTCCCGTTTGAGGTTTCACCGACAAGGTTATCTTGGCACTGTGAAGTCTCCGCACTGAAACCACTTCGTAAGGAACAAACCGCAAGCGTTCCAGCCGCAACGAAGTTACGCCTCGATAAGTGATTTGACATGCATTTCGATAACCCTTTTGAATTCAGACTCATTCGAATTCCTCCTTCCAATCACCGCTCTTGCATTGCGAACCTTGAAAACCATTATTTGACTTGCCAAGGATCTGTAAAGAAATTGCACACAACAGAATACACCACTTTTTTCCAGAATGGACCAGTGCATCGGATCATTCTTTACGGTTGAGTTCGTACTAAAACCCTATTCATCCCGTGAGTTTCGAAAACCAACGTCCATGTGGGGCTTCTCACTCGAAAAGAAATTGACATACTCAGGAGATAGATCGATCCGGATGTGCAACGTTCGCCCTGACGAAGCACCAGCAGATCGTACTGAACTCACTCGAACCATTCTCTTCATGGACAAATATCGCAATCCTCCCTTGCGACAAAATGACTTCGCTGTAGTTCTCTGCACACTTGAATTTCCTAAAGGAATCAGGGAAACCATCGATTCGATTCTTGCAAGTACCCCTGCGCCAAAGCTGTTGATCATCGTCGATCAATCTGAGCGATCCTCAACGCAAATTGCCCTGGAGGTCGATAGCCATCCCGATGTGCTTCGAATCCACCTCCCGGGTACAGGGCTATCCTGGGCTCGTAATGTTGGCACAGCAGCAGCCATGAGCAAAGGAGTTCAATTCGTTGCCTACACCGATGATGACTGCACCGTCTCGGCAAACTGGCTCTCGGGATTCGCAAGCTCATTCGCAAGCCATCCGGACATTGCGATGGTCTTCGGCTCGACCCTTGCAGCCCCCCACGATCCAAAGTCCGGAACAATTCCGGCATACGAAGTACGCACGGAACGTTTGTATCGTGGGATGAAATCCAAACATCTCATCGAAGGCATGGGAGCGTGCATGGCACTTCGGATCGACGCTTGGCATCGACTCGGGGGCTTTGACGATCAACTCGGTGCTGGCTCACCACTTCGATCTGGCGAAGAAAACGATATGTCCATCAGGTTGCTTCATTCGCACTGCGCGATTGCAGAAAATCCCCAAGTAAAGGTTACCCATCACGGGTACCGTGATCGTAACGTCGCACCGCACCTTCACGCTAGCTATATGCTTGGTAGCGGAGCCGCCACCGCGAAAATGATCCGTATTGGCAAGCTCGCTTCGCTGCGCCCGATTCTTGGTATGTCGAAACGATGGGTAATTGGAAAACCGGGGATCTCGATCGGACACTTACCCTCGAGAAAAACTCGGCTTTGGTGGTTCCTCAAGGGTTTGATCGCAGGCTTGAAGCTCTCCATCGATCCTCGCACAAAACGCTTTATGCCATTTGTGCATACCGAGGAATTTGCGTTTGCGTTTGCGTTTGCATTTGCATCGGCATCACGGACTGCAATCAACAGCTAGAAAACAACTGAACTACGCTTACAACGCTTACAACGCGAACGACGCTGACGCCGCCCACTGTCTTATCGGACACTCACTCTGTAATTGTGGTGCTTGTTTGCAAGCGACTAAAAATCCAAGAGACTTTCCAGAAAAGTTACAAGCTCAAGCCATCAACACACGCGAGACCTGATCTCTGGGATGCGCACCGGCGGGCAAAGCACCGGCCGGAAGAGTTGTGAGTACAACACATATCCGACCTCTCGCCGGGTCAGCCCAAGCCATCGTGCCGGTTGAACCGCTGTGGCCAAAGGTACTCTCCGAACTCATCACGCCACTGCTACGCATGTCTACATCGAAGCCTAGCCCTCGCGACTCGATCCCGGACGCATTCCAATTGGTAATCATCATTCTCTTGCGTTCACTTCGAAAGGGAACCGAAGTTGGCTTTAAAAACGCTTCTAGGAACTTAGCAACATCCTCCGCCGAAGCATGAGCGCCTCCCCAAGGTGCACCGAGAGATCGCCAGTAAGAACTATTCCAATTCCAAGTAGAAGCATCCGACCTTCCACCACCCGCCTCCGGTGCGCCATACTCGACTTGGCATGGCATCAAACAATCCTCCGAGAGTGTCCCAATCCCAAGTGCCGAATGGTTCATTCCGAGAAGCTTGAGAATTCGCACTTGCACCAATTCCGCGATATCAACTCGCGAGATTCGTTGCGCGATTTCAGCACCAAGCAGAATTCCCATGCTTGAGTACTCGTATGCATCACCAGGCTCAAACGCCGGAGCAAGCTGCTTGCATGCATCCACAAAGTCACTCAAAGGCGCATGTCGAGAACGAAGCTCTTCGTTGTTTGGTAACTGATCGGGTAGCCCCGAAGTATGAGTCAATAGATGACCGATCGTGATTCGATCAAAGTTGTTCGAAGGAAAATCTGGAAGGTACTTGCGAATCGGATCATCGATCGAAAGCCCAAAATCATCGAACAAGGAGATCAGTCCCGCGATTACGATCGGCTTGGTAATCGAACCTAGCAAGTAAGATGGAACCTTCGATACTCCTGATTCAACCGGCGGTTGTGCGAGACTGCGCGCGATCCCAAAATCACGACTGAAGGTCAAATCAGCTTGTCGAAAACAAAATGAAGCCGCCTTCAGAGTCCCACGCTCGATGGCTATTTCAAGAATTTCGCTGGCCTTCTCAAAACACGATTCCAAGCTCCCATCCGTCAATCGATCGTTTTGCATGTCGTACCTTCGTCCCCTCCCCGAAACCCACTTAAAGAACCCGATTGTAACGTTCGAATCGCCAAACAAGCCCCAAGCACCCCCCGCAGGGGGGCTGATACAGCTTCAAATAATCAAGATCGAACGAGAATTCCCACAAAAATCGGTTTATACTGGGTGCTGTCCGTTAACAAACGAAAACCGTTAGTAAACGCAAACCGTTGCAAAACGCGGACCGGCATTACCCAAGTTGATGTTGCGACAACTCTTTTATATTTTCATTTCTTAGGGTCTAGCGCAGTTCTTATCTATCACGAAACAAGGCTTCATTGAGCATGGCGAAGAGCAATCGTAAATCGGCGAATCGTGTATACAAGGTTGAACGACTTGAGTTGCGAGCGCTTTTAGCTGGCGATGTGGTCTGGAACAACAGCAACTGGGATGCAAGCGCAGGATATGAAGTTCCCGTTAAACAAGCGGACACGTATTATCTCGCCGATGGCAAGCCGCAAGGACTCAACGTATCCGAAAGTAAACTCGTCATTGGGTTGGCCGACCCGGCCGCAACTTTGCCGGACTTCTTAAGCGTCGACTACGGCATGGGTGGCCGCGCGAACGTCTACAAAACGTCGCAACCCCTAACGCCTGCACTCCTTGCCACCATCGAAGCGATCCCCGGGGTTTTGTATACCGCACCGGTATACGTTGGAGCAGGGTCGGACGCAGAAGCCGCGTTGCTCGATGAGTTCATCGTCGATTTGAAGGATGGGGCAAAGGCCGAGGAGTTCTTCGGTAGTCTGCCAGAGGTGGCCAGCTATCGACCAATAGCAGGTAGCAACGATCAATTCGTAGGTCAGTTCACGGGCATTTTTGGTCGCAAAGCATTGGAGAGTGCAAACCGCTTGGCCGAGAACGAATTGGTCGATTGGACGGCACCAAACTTTTATCAAAACTGGCAGAAGTTCTATACTCCGAATGATCCACGGATTGGCTTCCAATGGCACTTGCGCAACATCGGGCAGTCGGGTGGAGTGAATGACGCGGATTCCGATGTAACCGAAGCTTGGGATATCAATCGCGGAGGTTCGCAAAACATTATCGTTGCCGTGATCGACGACGGTGTTCAGTCGACCCACCCAGACTTGAACGTTTGGACCAATCCGGGTGAAATCGCCGGCGACAACATCGACAATGACGGCAACGGCTGGATAGACGATATTCACGGCTGGAACTTTGTTTTTGACACGAATCAATCCGAACCTCAGGGAACCGATGCGCACGGCACTGCCGTCGGCGGTGTGGCTGCAGCGCGGGGTGATAACGGCCTAGGTGTTGCCGGAGCCGCTTACAACTCTCAGTTGATTTCGATCAAGATGTTTGACGGCAACAGCGTTGCCAGCGATGCGAATATTGCATCAGCATTGAGATATTCGGCTGGGATCAATCGAACGGGTAACGGGACATGGAAAGCCGGTGACGTTGTCAACAACTCCTGGGGTGGGGGACTTGAGTCGGCAGCCATCAACGCTGCTCTCGTAGCAGGAACTACAACAGGCCGAGGCGGCATTGGTGCAACTTACTTATTCGCCACCGGAAATGGTTTTGCAGCCTCCGTAAGCCAGCCTGCGGCACAAGCTTCCAATATCCCTGGAGTTATCGCCGTTGGCGCCACAAACAACCGCGGAACGCGTTCCGACTACAGCAACTATGGATCGGCCGTCGATTTCGTTACACCAAGCGATGACTCACGCAACGGGTACTTAGCAATCGATACGACAGACCGTACAGGTGCTGATGGATACGAAGCAGGTGATTACACCGGAAACGGTACAGGTGCGTCGGGCGGTGCAGGATTCGGAGGTACTTCTTCCGCTACGCCACTAGCATCCGGCATCGCAGCCCTGGCGTTAGCCCAAGCCGAGTCCTTAGGGATTAACCTCAGTCCAACCGACTTCCGATCGATGATGCGCAACAACACCGACTTGATCGGCGGAGCGACCTACAGCATCACTACCGGTAAAAACATCGAGTACGGATATGGTCGGCTCAACGCGCAGTCGCTCCTCAACGGTATTGGCAATGCTGAGATTTCGGTCGTCAACACGACGCAAGAGCTTAACTCAGGTGCCACGGTCGCTCTTGGTACAGCCCTTTCTGGCCAGTATGTCGAAACCGTTGTCCGGATCCGAAACCAAGGAACCGAAGACTTGGTAATCGACTCCATCAATGCTCCCGCTGGATTCTCTGTACCAAGCTTCCGGCCATCGACTTTGGGAATTGGCCAAGTCTTACTGCTAACGATTCGATTTAACCCAACCGCTCCGGGAACCTATAACGGCAACCTATTCATTAATAGTAATGACGCCAATGAATCCGCTTTCCGATTGCGATTGACCGGCTCTTCGACTGCTCCAAGTATCGGCGGGACCGCTTTCGAAGACTTCGATGGCAACGGTAGCTTCGAAGCCGACGAACGAGGTGTGGCTGGTGGTGGTGGGTACGCTTATCTTGATCTCAACGACAACGGATCCTTTGATGCGGGAGAAACCCAATCGCCACTAACAGCCGAGGGTTTTTATTCCTTTAGTCCACTTGCAAGTGGCACCTACACGGTCCGCATGGACCTTCCCGGTTGGACCCGAACATCATTGGCGGATTCCTTCACTGTCACCCTAGCGAACAGCGCCGATTACTCTATCGGAAACGACTTTGGCTTCGGGAAAAACGACCGCTTCTATCCATTCGTCATCGAAGACCTCGATGGGGACGGCACCCTCAACGGCCAAGACTTGCCACTCCCGGATTTCCTTATCAGTGCCGGAACAGGGACTTTCTCCTATTCCAACGATATCCCAGTCGATATTCCAGACTCAGATGGATTTAACTCTGGCGTTGCAACCTCAGCGATAACGATTGGATCTTCAGCTCCGATCATTTTGGACTTGGATGTCACCGTCAACATTATCCACACGTGGGTCAGCGACTTGACGCTCAATTTGATCGCACCAGATGGCACGGTCATTACCCTGGCTGATTCTGTCGGCCTTGATGAGGACAATTTTATCGGAACAATTTTCGACGATGAGGCTGCAATTCCAATCGATGCGGGTACCGCTCCCTTCACCGGTCGATTCCAGCCTATGCAACTGCTCTCCACGTTTGATGGCATCTCCGCCGCTGGCATGTGGCAGTTAGAAGTCATCGACAACTTCCAATTAGACGTAGGAACCATTCTCAGCTGGTCGATGGAAATTAACGGCGTACTTGCATCTGTGTCCGATGTAAACGGCTGGGCTCCATTGGATCTTCCCACGGGCCAGAGCACCGCTGTCCTCCAACTCCCACCTGATTGGGAATATACCGTTCCGATTGATGGAACACACATCATCGATGCTGCTGGCGCTCCAATCTTCGGTTACACGTACGGCGCAAGATTGAACCCATTGCCACCGACCGATATCCGATTGTCCACACCGCGCATCGAAGAAAACCTGCCAGCCCTTACACCGATCGGGCAATTCACAAGTATCGACCCGAACCGTGGAGATACTTTCACCTATCAGTTAATCTCTGGCACAGGCGACATCGACAATGCTCGCTTTGTAATCATCGATGACATCCTCTACTCGAACGAAATCTTCGACTACGAAAGCAATCAAGCATTTTCGATCCGGGTCGAGTCTAGGGATTCAACCGGTTTGACGTACGAAGAAGTGATGTTGGTTACTGTCCTGAACGTCAATGAAACACCGCTAGTGGTCTTCTTATGGCCGAATAACGTATTCGAGAATTCAAACAATGGAACGCTTGTCGGAAACCTCTTCACCGTTGATACGGACTTCCTGACGGACTTCCTATTTACCTACACCCTGGTCCCGGGCACCGGGGATGACGACAATGCTCTCTTCGCAATCGCACAGGATACCTTGGTAGTCAACGGACCGATCGACTTTGAAACGGACAACGTTCTAACTGTTCGCGTCCGATCAACGGATGAAGGGGGATTGTTCGTTGAAGAAATCCTTACCATCCTTGTCGACAACGTCAACGAATCTCCCACAACCATCACCCTGTCTGGGAATTCATTACCCG
>CAIJIZ010000162.1 GCA_903820735.1 uncultured Pirellula sp. | reverse complement strand
TCCCTCCGTGTTCTCTGTGCCTCTGTGTTTTAAAACAGACCGCGCGTAAGAACCTCGGAAGGGATTTTGAAACACAGAGTCACAGAGGCACAGAGATTGGACCGGAAAGAAACCCGGGGTGGAATTCTAAAAGACACCGGAAGGCTTCCCTCCGTGTTCTCTGTGCCTCTGTGTTTTAATTCAGACCGCGCTTTGGAACCGGGAAGCGGATTGTAAAAGCAGTCCCTTTGCCAACCGTGCTCTCGACGCGAATGCGGCCATGATGCTGATCGATGATCTCTTTGCAAGCCGATAGGCCGAGGCCTGTACCACCTTTTCCAGAGTGATCAGGCCCGGTTTTGGTCGTGAAAAATCGATCGAAAATCTTTGGTAAGATCTCCTTCGGGATTCCCGGTCCGTTGTCTCGAATGATCAAAGCAACAGTTGATGTTTTCGCTTCGTATTTGATACCGATCCGAATCGTCCCGTTCTCCCGAATCGCTTGGCGAGCATTGGTGATCAAGTTCAACAGCAATCGCTGCAATTGAGAGGGTGATCCGTTAATCAAAGGGACTTCGGCATAATCGCGTTCGATATCGATGCGGTATTTTTGAAGCTCTTTCTCGAGCAGTACAAGGGTGTCGTCGACGACTTGAATCAAGTTCGTTGGCTCAAATTCCGTCGCGCCCGATCTCGCTAAACCAAGGACTAAGTTGGTGATCTTTGCACCTCGATTTGCGGCATCGAGGATCCGCTGCAACGCCTTGTCTCGGGTCGCTTCGTCTTTGTGACGCAAACCTAATTTGGCGTAGTTCAGAATCGTCATCAAGAGATTGTTGAATTCATGTGTCGTCGTGCTGGCGAGTTCGCCGACACTTGCAAGCCGTTCGCATTGATCCAATCGCCGTTCAAGTTGGGCAATCCAATCCCCGTGCCCTGTCGCGCTCTCGGCATTACTTGCGGTACTCTCAGAAGCATTTTCGGCAGTGATTTCAGCAGCAATTTCAGCAGTCTTCGGCGTTTCCATGAATCCGGACGATCATTAGTGGATGGCGTTCCTGGGAGAGCAAGCACCAGGTTGTGGCTATTGAAAGGCAGTCGACTTGCCCCCGCTTGCTCTTCCTTGTTACAAACCTTTTCATCGGCGATTTCGGCGTAAAGCTCGCACGGAAAAAAGTAGCAATCATGGAGGAAGCCCCTTTGAATTCAGTGGAATCCCTTGAACTGATGCTAGCAATTGCGAAAGAAGAAGGCATTCAGGTTCGTAGTGAATGGCTATCCGGGGTGCGCGGGGGGCTTGTTCGGGTTGGCGAACAGCCTTACTTGTTTGTCGACGAGTCGTTATCTGTTCCGGAACAGTTAGCGCAAGTCCGATCGGCGCTCGGAGCTTTGGACTGGTCGGAGACGTCCCACGCCGACGCGATGGCGCAGTTGCTTGTGCGGGTTGCTCCGTGACGTATACACGGCATATAGCACTGAAGATTGATCTGCATATCGCTCGGCAGATTGCACTGCCGTATCCCCGGGAGCGGCGGGAAATTACTCAGGCTGTCGAGAGATGATTTCTCGGTCGAAGTAATTGATCGCCATTCCAGCATCAACGATGAGGGTTTGCGCGTTGATCCCTGCGGAGCGTGGAGAGAGTAGGAAGGCAGCGGTATCGGCAACTTCTTGTGTCCGCAGACCTTCTTTCCGAGGGATCGCTTTCTCGGCAAACAGGTAAGCATCGACGTATCCGGGAATACCTGCCGATGCACTGGTCTTTAGTAATCCAGCTCCGACTGCGTTGAAGCGTACTTGGGAGAAGTTGCTAAAGGACTTCGCGAGGAAGGCGAGTGAGGAATCAAGGGCAGCTTTGACGGGTGCCATAAACCCGTAGCTTTCGCTCGCCATTTTGGTAGTCGAGATGCTGATGGTCACTACCGATGCGTTTGGAGTCAGGCAAGGGCGCAGCGCGTTGCTGATTGCGATGAAGGAGAAGCAAGAGATATCGATCGCCTGAAGAAACTGCTTGCGAGTGGTTTCGTGAAAAGGTTTGATACCATCGCTGTAATCGGCAAATGCGATGGAGTGGCAGATACCTGCGATAGGGATTTGATCGGCAGCTAGTTCGGCTCCCATGCGATCGATCTGGTCTTGATGCTCAACATCGCAGACGAGGATTTTCGTCTCAGGAAAGAGTTTCTTGACTTCCTCTCTTCGTTTCTCGGAGCGGACGACAAGAACCAGGTCGGCTCCGACTTCAAGCAATGTTTTAGCGATGAAAGCGGCAACGCTTTTTTTGTTCGCCACGCCGAAGACCACCACGCGGCGGCCTTGGAGCATCAAATAATCGGTCATCCAAACTCAGCTTCCTTGAAGATTATGAACCAGCGAGAGTTCTTGTAGTGTTCCCGCCGGGATGTCTTGGACCCGTATCTTAATTTGGATCGCTGGCATCGCATAGCGATAGGGTGGAGATGTATCGCGTTCTGCGTCTTCGTCGATCACGAGGTTTGCGTTGTTATCGATTCCATCGATACCGCGATCGGGGTCGGGATTGCTGGTCGAACCGTTCAATCCATATGGAATCATGCCGTTGGCCGAGAGCCCGAGGGATTGTAGGTTGCCATCAGATTCGTAGTAGTCGGTAAACGAATCGAAATAGGGTTGATGGATTGCCAAGTTGGCATTGAATCGCCCTGATCGATTGAGGGAGTCGACAATGGTAGCAACTCCACTGGAGGAAAGTGGTTCGAACCCCGAAAGAGAACTTCCCCAAATAGTGGGATTGTTCGTCCCGACGGTCAGGCCATGTCGGGACTGCGTCGAGTCGCGAAGTTGATTAAGGACTCGAAATCCCCAAGAGAGGTCAACAAACGTTCCTGAGTTCGCTTGAACAATCGGCCCATTTCGTAGTACGAAAGCATACCCCGGGTCGCTTGGACCGACGATCAAATCATCCGATCCGGGCTCACCAGCATCTGTAACCTTCCCGTTAGCACCCTGATTGCCCCAGTTACCGTCGACCCCGGGGGTGTACAACTGAACAGCGGATGTGTCGTAGCCTCTCAGGTCAAAGCCAACGACGTTGGAAGCAACGACTTCTTCCATGGTGTGGCTTGATGTGTACTTGTTTGTGTCGGACTTGACCAAGTTTGTGCGGCAGAAGGCAGCGGGGACGAAACCGCGATCGCTACTAGGCTGAAAGTTTCCGTAAGCTAGGTTTGCCATGCTCAAGTAATTGCCGTTGGAGTCCGCTTCGGAGGTCAGCGCCAAAATCGGAAGAGAAGAGACGAGCCCGAGGTTTGCATCTCGGGTTGGGATACAGAAATGTGCGAAGCGATTTTCGGGGCGTTGTAGGTCGGAGAGCGAGTTGGTTTTCAGAACGAAGCGATTTCCTATCCAATCTTTGTGGACGGAAAGATCGGAGCGTTGGTAAGCGAATCGCATCTGATACCGGAATGAGTTTATGTCACCGGTGTCAACCGGCATCGGAGCCGCGTACAACTGCGGATCGCTCGATCCATCGACATCTGCTCGGGAGATCATCAAGTCGGGACGGATCAGTAGCACGCGTCGGCACAGAGCCACGCGATCGGGCATTCCATCGGGATCCGGCACGGCATCGCCATTGAGATCGACCACTGGAGCGACATCGTTGACCGGCGTGGAGACAGGAGCGTAAGGGTACGAACCGTTATTACCGGTGACTTGTGCTTCGGGGTCGTTGAGCATACCGACTTCGTTCAGTGGTCGCATGAACCAAGCGATTTCAGCGTATTCCGACGCGATCGTTACATCGGTAAGCCAATCGTCGAAGCTGAGCGTCGGTGCTACACTGCCTCGATTCGCAGCGTGGATTTTCATCAATGCGAGCGGAACGCGACCGTAGAACCATTGCCCGTCTCGGGCTTTCGAGGTGAACATCATGGCGTCATCGATGTCTGACCATCGGCTTGCCGATAGCTTCTCTTCGACTTCTGTCGCGCCTGGCTTGTAGTTAAAGAGCATGGCGGTCGAGTCAGACAGCGGCCCGTCGTAGTAACCGAAGTAGCCGGTGGAGGACTGAATACTTTGAGGATGAGTTTTGGTCGAGACGGTCAGACCTTGAAGATCGGATCGCAGAAGTGAGATGATGGAGCGAAGTTGATCGCTGCCGGTCAAGCGTGAGCGGCCGGCAGTAACACCTTGGCTAAGGG
>CAIJIZ010000161.1 GCA_903820735.1 uncultured Pirellula sp. | reverse complement strand
GATGTGATGTGGCCGTTGGCCACGCAATGGTAACCCGACGCGTCAGCGAGGCAGCAGCGGAGTGATGGCTGATATCTTAGGGTACTTATGAGGGATGGAGCGTGTACTGTAGCTTCCTCCCTCACGGTTCGGGTTACCATTGAGCCAGTCCTCCCTCGCGGTTCGGGTTACCATTGAGCCAGTCCTCCCTGACGGTTCGGGTTACCATTGAGCCAGTCCTCCCTCACGGTTCGGGTTACCGATCGATGTGATGTGGCCGTTGGCCACGCAATGGTAACCCGACGCGTCAGCGAGGCAGCAGCGGAGTGATGGCTGATATCTTATGAGCGATACGGTTTGCCTAATTCCTAATCAATCTCATTTACCGCTTCTGCGTGGGATTCGGCTTACCTTCGGATTGGGCTGCTAGCTCTTGAAGGGCTAAGATCGCTTCAATCGTTTCGTTGGCTTCTCGCTCACTCTCCGGAGACAAGTTACCTTCTGCGCCACTCGGTGATTTTTGTGTTCTATCGGCAACCCAAGGCATCGATTCGAATACGCCGCCGGGAATAAGTGCCTGTAACCCTTGCGTTACTACTCCCGTGGCTACTAACGCCCCTATGGTCCCGATTGAGCCAAGCACAAAAACAGTCGCCAATAAATTCAATGGCATCCTTCGACGACGTGGATTTCGAACCTTGTTGCGAACTCGACCCTCCTCCCGATCCGGCAACGGATCCGGAACGGACTTCTCCCCTAATAACCACTGAACATCAAACGCCAATGACGAAGGCATGGAGGATTCCTTGCCAGACTTGGACTCGACTTCGGTTTGCGATGTAACCATTGGGGATTTATCGTCGAAAAATGGATTGCTATAACGTACTAAAGCGACGCTATAGATACGAATTCCGGCGGTGTGTCGCAAGTTAAAGCAGGCAGGCTGGGCGGAGTTCGCAAGATGGTGGAGTGAATCCCCAAAGAAGGGAGTGGCGATCAAGATTACTCGTCGCTTTCGACCTCTTCAAAAACTACTTGATCGGTCGGTCGGGTAGTGGACTGAGGGCTGCCTAATCCCCATTGCTGCATGCGTCTAAGCAAACGTGCTCGGGAAATCCCAAGTGCCTTCGCGGCGGCGGTGTTGTTTCGAGGGTGAGCCCGCAACGCTCGCTCTATGAGCTTTAGCTCGTAGGATTCGAGTTCATCATCAAGCACAATCGGTTCAGGAGGCGATAGGCGTTCGATGTGCGAAGGAAAGGTACGCAAGGAAATCGGTAAGTGGGTTTCGTCCAACAACCGCTCTTGGCTCTTACTTTCGTGTTCTTGGTCCCTGTGTTCCTGTTCTTGATCCCTGGGATCGTCGCTTGATGGGTTCGTACGCAACGCTTCGCTCTGGCAGCGACGGATCGATTCGTTGAGGGCTTGATCGAACTCTTCGGCATCCAAAGGCCACGCGTAGGCGAGCAAAGCGTCGAGGAAGGCTTGGTTCCACCGAAATCCCGGGTGCTTGCGTAGCCACGCTAACAAGAGGCTTTCGATTTCCTCGGTTCGTTGGGCGATGGGTTGTAGTTCGACAGTCTGAACGTCGAATGTCGCAATCCAGCGCGCCCAGTGAGGTGAGTTTCGCGTAGCTTGCTCGGATGGTGCGATGCTTGACGTTATGATCGCGTTCCAGCATTGTTTGGTTGCGACTTGAGCAAGCGGTTCACGCAGTTCGGGCGCAAGCTGATCGATCAAGTGGATGATAACTTCGGGACTGCGACCCTGCTTACGAATGTCATCAATCCATTCGCATACACTCGATAACAAATCTTTGTCCATCCATTTGCACTCGATCGTGATCGGTGGGTCGCGACGCACCGAGGCCGACTTTGCCTGAAAACGCTCGTGAAAGATCCATGTAGCCAGTTGGATCGCAGGCGCACCGTTCGGAACAATCAAATGAACCGGGTGATTTCCTGAACAAGCCAACTCGAGTTGTTTGCGAAGGGTACATGTACGGGGCGAATTCCCATGAAGGTACCACCACGAATCCATGCTCGGTTCGGAATCTAACAAACTCAGCGCTGGAATCTCTATCCTCGAACGAAATGTGACATCCCGGTATGTATCCAGATCCCCTGCATCGGGTTTTAACATACATAGCGTGCAACCTTCAGGTGGCATACCAAGGGGAATGAGCGTTCTGATGCATGGCCCTTGCAAGTCGTAAGTCCCAGTACCGCTCTCTTGGGAGTGCGGCTGCGTATCACTGGACATCCGACTTGCACTCGACCATTCGCTAGGTAAAAAATCTTTCACCGTGCGAACATGGTGATTCGATGTGTTCGCAGGGATCGCTAGCCACCGCGCTAAGAGGGTAATCGAAGCGGATTCACCGATGGAGTCAGGTTTGCACTCCATTCCCAAAAAACGATCAAGTCCCCGTTCGGTTCCAACACCACGCTCTGGCCCTTGTGTACCTAGTCGGTTGCTCGCTTCCTCCATTTGCACATCCTTGACCGACGGTTTCGACGTGGATGATTTGACGCCAGGTAAATCGCCAGTGGTTGAATTATCAGCTGATGAATTACCAGTGGATGAATCTGCAAGTCGCAAATCGATCGGAAGAGATTCTAAAAGTGCGATGAACGCTTCGTTACCAAAGACGAGTTGAAGGGATTCCGATAAGACCCAGATCGGGAATTCCGACGTGCCGATCAAGCGTGCGATTTGGCGTTTTGGAATATTTCGCTGTGAATCGGAATCCGACATGATGTATAGACCTCCAAGGTGAGGAATCTGGAGGATTTGTGTTCCTAAGATCAAAGGGGTAGGGGAGGTCCGTCACAGTGAAAGGATCTACTGCATTGCTCGAAACTTTTCTGCCGATCACTATTTCCCAATTAGTATACTAGCTTTCTTCTATAGAAGGCGCTCGTAGAGAAGTTGCGATTTCGTTCGCGTTGATTGTTGATGCGACGCGGACAGGTCGGATCGGACAAGATAAGTCAGACAAGTCGATTCCATGAGATGGTCTAAAGTAAACAGAAAAGGAAAGAAGTGGTACCGTTTTATGAAGCAATTAAGTTTCGTTCGCCAAGCTCTCGCGGTGTGTTGGTTCCTGTTCGGATTCCATTTATGGATCGGTTGCGTTGGCACCGCTAGCCATGCGGAAGTCCGACTTGCTACGATCTTCGCGGATCATATGGTCGTGCAACGCGACCGGCCATTGACTTTCTGGGGTTGGGGTACGCCTGGAGAAGAAATCGAAGTTCGCTTGGGTGACCAAGCCGGGCAAGCCCAAGTCGCTACTGACGGATCATGGGCTTGCAAAATCGGCGCATTGCCGATGTCGCGCGAAGGATTGGAGCTTGTTGTTCGAGCAAGCAACGAGATACGTGTCCGGGATGTTTTGGTCGGTGACGTTTGGCTCTGTAGCGGACAGTCGAACATGGAATGGGGACTCGGTGGGTGCGATGCACCCGAGGATATCGCGCAATCGAACGAACCGATGATTCGCCATTTCGGTGTGGAGATGAATTTTGCCCATACCCCAAAGTCTGAGGTGCGAGGACGTTGGTCCGTGGCCACTCCACAGTCGACTCCCGGTTTTACCGCAGTGGGATATTACTTTGCCAAGCGTGTGCATTCGGAGACCGGTGTACCGATCGGAATTGTTCGTTCAAGCGTAGGGGGAACGAACATCGAATGCTGGATGGCGCAAGAGACGTTGATGAATACCCCTGCTCTGGAACCTTACGCTCGCATGATGCGTGAATCTCTCGCGCAATATCAAAAGGACTTGGCAACGGTGATTCCGGAAGTCGAAAAATGGACGCTCGAAGCTCGCCAACAAGTGCTTGCCGGTACCGAGATTTCTATGCCACCTGCCGTCCCGGATTTTCCTTTCGGAGAGAAGATGTTCCGCCCCCGCTGCGTGACGCTTCACAACGGCATGATCCATCCGTTGAAACGATTGTCGCTGCGCGGGGTGCTCTGGTATCAAGGAGAGAACAATGCGGGCAATGCCGAGGATGGAAAACAGTACATCGAAAAGAAGCGTGCGATGGTTTCCGATTGGCGCAAGTGGTTTTCCGATCCCGATCTACCCTTTTACTTCGTTCAACTAGCTGCTTGGCAATCACCGACGAAGGATCCTGCTCAAGCCGATGGCTGGGCGTACTTCCGCGATGCACAGCGTAAAGCATTGTCGATCAAGAATACCGGAATGGCGGTAGCCATCGATATCGGAGATGCGCAAGATATCCACCCGAAGAACAAGTACGATGTTGGTGAGCGATTAGCCCGATGGGCACTTGTCCATCAATACGGAAAGAGCATCGAATGCTCTGGCCCTTTGTTTCGTCAATTGACCATCGATGCGAATCGAGCCGTGATCGAGTTCGATCATGTTGGCCAAGGTTTGATGGTGGGGCGAAAGAGTGGGCGAGAGCCGGTAGCTCAAGCAGCAGGAGAGAGCCTATCACGCTTTGCGATCGCTGGTGAAGATCGCAAATGGTATTGGGCCGAGGCGACGATCGAGGGGGACAAGGTCGTTTGCACCCATCCCGAAGTCGCACGACCTGTGGCGGTACGATACGGGTTTAGCATGAATCCCGAGGGAGCGAACCTTTACAATCGCGATGGCTTGCCCGCATCACCGTTCACGACGGAATAACCCCCGCAGGAGACTGGTACACCCTGAAGGGTTTGAAGCAATCCGCAAGGCAAATCACTCTGGAAGTGGTTTGTCTTTGGTCTCAGGAAGGAAGAGCAAAGCAACCAACCCGATGAGGAAGAAGAAGCTCATGTAAGTGCAAGCGTCCCGGAATGCTTGTAGCTTTACTTCTAAAGGTGCTTTTTCGGGCGCTAGGACTTTGGCGAGTTCTCCGAGTGTTATCGGGCCGGTGGCTGCAACGTAGCGACCCACGTTGTAACAGAAGCTTGTTCCGGTACTTCGCAATCGCAGTGGGAAGAGTTCTGGAAGGTAGACCGCAAAGCCAGCGAAAAGGGCGAGTTGGCAGAATCCCATCAAGCCGCTGAGCCAGATCGTTGAGATGCCATTGAAGTTTTGAAAGAAAGTGATGGTGGCCAGCATGGCGGCGATGAAACCGATAACGAAAGCTTTTTTGCGTCCGATGCGTTGGCACAGGTAGGTGAAGGCCAGCATGCCGAAGAATGCACCGGTGTTTTGAATGATCCCGTTGTATCCTCGCCACATCGACTGGGCGGCTTTGATCGATTCCTTGGTCGCTGTTGGGTCATCCTTGAGCATTTGGATTTCGATCACCCCGTTGATCAGTTCGGGGGCAAAGAAACCGATCCCCCAAACGCCGATAACTCCCGCGACACATAGCAGCAATCCACCGATCGCCGATTTTCGCCATCGCGCATCACCGAGTAGGGTCGAATACGATCCGAATTTCACGCCAGCGGCACGCCCTTCTTGGCGAGCGATGACCCATTTCTGCGGTTCCTTCAAACGCCATTGGATGAAGACGCACAAGAAGGCCGGGAGGGCGCCGAAGAGGAACATCAGTTTCCATCCGGTGTTCGGATCGATCGTCCCTGCTGCACCGAGTTTTCCGACGTAGATGCTCATCAAACCGGCGCTGATGTTCCCGATCGCCGAAAGGGCTTGTAGTAAACCCAAAGCGGCTGTTCGCGAGCGTTCCGGCAGACTATCTGCAACCAAGGCGACTGCGAGGCCGAACACACCTCCAACACCCATGCCGGTAACGAATCGATAGACGAAGAAGTCTTGCCAGCCGGTAGAAAAAGCGCTTAGTCCTGTGCATAGTGAGTACATCAAGACCGTAATCGCCAGCGTACGAGCTCGGCCGATGCGATCACCGATCGAACCGAAAATCAGTCCTCCGGTCGCCCAGCCGATCATAAAGATCGAGGTGGAATACCCGGCGTATTGATTGATTACAGGTCCTTCCGTCCCGCTCGGCAACAATGCCTTTAAGGCTTCCCCTCGAGCGAGAATGAAGACTTGTTGATCAAGGCAGTCGAAGACCCAAGCCATCGAGGCCATGGCGAAGACAAACCAATGGTAAGAAGTCAGTCCTTTGTACCAAGGTTCATTGTCTAATGGTTGGCTTTGGTCGGATTGCATAGTAAAGGTCCGCAACGAGGAGAGAGGTAGCAGGTGGGAGTTCAACCGAGATTCGTTTGAACAGGCTCCGAGTATAACGAAAAAACCAATGCTTTTCGCGAGTCGAAGTCCTCTTCGATCGAAAAATCCTTGCAATCACCGTCTGTGTTACGTGTTACCGCACCACCTCCCTAAACCTAGCGGGTGAACTTTGACGTTCTTGGGCTCAGAGCCTATGATCTTTTCGAGTTTCGGGTTGTTCGTGGTTCGGCGATTCCCTCTAGGTTCATCGGAGCGTCATTAGGTCGTATGAGAAAGCGAGCTTCGAAAGCACATTTTATTTCCGATTTGCATCTATTAGCGAATCGCAGCACGGGGCCGATGGTTCAACGAGCGATCGATGAAGCGATCTCGCAATCGCATACATTTATCCTTGGTGGTGATATCTTCGACTTTCGTTGGAGCTCTTATCGTTCGCACGAGCGATCGATCGAGCAGAGTATCCGATATTTAAAGAATCTCTTAGCGATCAACCCGGAGTGTCAGTTTCACTACATCTTGGGAAACCATGATGCACTACCCGGTTTCACGCAGCGACTGGAGCAACTCGCCGGCAGCAATCCGAAGCTGCAATGGCATCCGCATTTACTGCGAATAGGATCAAGTGTGTTTCTCCACGGGGATATCATTGATTCGAAGATACCGCTTGAAGCGGACTTTCATGAGTTGCTCGATGCTCGGAGGCTTCGAAGCGAAGAGCGGGCTTTGCCTCACCCGTTGTATCATTCACTTTACGATG
>CAIJIZ010000160.1 GCA_903820735.1 uncultured Pirellula sp. | reverse complement strand
TGGGCCTCCTCGGCCCGTGTTGCGGGGAAGAGGCGATAGGCGATAGGCTTTAGGCTTTAGGCTTTAGGTGGGCAGTGATTGCTGGTGGGTTCCGCGGTTGGGGTTTTGGAAGTGGCGGATGAAGTGTTGGTTGATTGGGTTGTTATAGGGGGTGTATGAAATGGTCGGCCGACCGCTTCACCACACCCTACGGATTGAAGCGCAATAGGTAACCTCGAGGGGTGGTGTCAGGAGGCATCGTGAGATGATCTGCTGATATCCGCATCGCATTTTGCAGGAATGAACTCGATTCGGTGCAATTTGTCCTTCTAAAAGTAATCTTTTGCGTGCTAAACTCTGTTTGCTTTGATGATTTCTTGATCCGCTTGGATTTTGGGATGCGTTCAATAGAACTGGAGTAAGCATGACAAACATGCGATGTTTAGTGACCGGCGGTGCGGGATTTATAGGCTCTAACCTTGTGCGCAGTCTTATCGCACATGGGCATCATGTTTTGAACCTCGATGCGTTGACTTATGCGGGAAATCTCGATTCCCTTCGCGATGTGCAGGAGCATCCCAATTATCGATTTGAACAAGTTGATTTGGTTCGAAGCCAGGAATTGCCGAGTTTGCTCGATGAGTTTCAGCCCGAAGCTGTACTTCATCTTGCTGCCGAGAGTCACGTCGATCGTTCGATCGATGGTCCGGGGCAATTCATCCAGACGAATGTAGTCGGGACATTTCAATTGCTTCAAGCTTGCGAAAGATACTGGAAAGACCTACCGCAGCAAGAGAAATCCAAGTTTCGGTTTTTGCATGTTTCTACCGACGAAGTCTTCGGCTCCCTCGGAGTCGAGGGATACTTTACCGAGGAGACTTCGTATGATCCTCGCTCCCCATACTCAGCAAGCAAAGCAGCTTCGGATCACCTTGTCCGGGCATGGTACCATACCTACGGTTTGCCAGTTCTGGTCACCAATTGCTCCAATAATTACGGCCCCTACCAATTCCCGGAAAAATTCATCCCGGTTGTGTTGCTGAAATGTTTGCGGCAAGAACATATTCCCGTCTATGGAAAGGGTGAGAATGTTCGCGATTGGTTGTATGTGCTCGACCATTGCTCGGCGATCGAAGCGGTCTTAGAACGTGGAAGTGTTGGGCAGACTTACGCGATCGGTGGGAATAACGAAATGCGAAACATCGATTTGGCCCGCAAACTCTGTCGGATCATGGATCGATTACGACCTCCAATCAAAGTCGGCAAACACGAAGAACTTTTGCAGTTCGTAACCGATCGCCCCGGTCACGATCTTCGATATGCAATCGACGCGTCAAAGCTTCGCAAGGAACTCGGCTGGCAACCACGATCCGATCACGACAACTTGCTCGAGCAAACCGTCCAGTGGTACTTGGACAACGCACAGTGGTGGGGTGACATTTTGTCGGGTAGCTATCGACTAGATCGCTTGGGGATGGGATAGAGAGTTGATCTACTTAATGAATGATCGTTGATTTTCCGAGAGATAGGATAAATTTCTTTTGGGTACGTAGAAGTGAGGTTATTATTTCCGAGCGAATATGCCAGATGTAAATAAGGGACCTTTTTAGGGTAGATCAAATGCGTAAGGGAATCGTCTTAGCGGGTGGATCTGGAACCAGGTTGCATCCGTTGACTCTTGCGATCAGCAAGCAGATGTTGCCTGTGTACAACAAGCCGATGATTTACTATCCGCTGTCGGTGCTAATGCTCTCTGGAATACGAGACATTTTGATTATCTCGACACCGCATGATTTACCATTATTCGAAAGGTTGCTTGGGACGGGCGAGCAGTTTGGAGTGCGATTTGAATATCGAGTTCAGCCTTCCCCTCGGGGGTTGGCGGATGCCTTTATCATCGGAGAATCGTTCATTGGCAACGACTCCGTAACAATGGTGCTTGGGGATAACATTTTTTACGGTCAAGGTTTCATTGCGGATCTTCAGCAAGCCGCAGTTCGGGAGGAAGGAGCGACGATTTTTGCTTATCGCGTTTCGGATCCGGAGCGGTACGGGGTGGTGGAGTTTGACGATAATGGCAATCCCACAGGGATTGTAGAGAAGCCGAAGGAACCGAAGTCAAGTTTTGCGGTACCGGGTTTGTATTTCTATGAC
This sequence comes from uncultured Pirellula sp., assembly GCA_903820735.1. Lineage (GTDB taxonomy): Bacteria > Planctomycetota > Planctomycetia > Pirellulales > Pirellulaceae > JBKCUI01. The sequence goes on along the minus strand of CAIJIZ010000160.1, from coordinate 10,732 downwards.
AACTCGGTGGTCGAGATAGCAAAGGGGCTTAAGCCGTCGAAGCGGGGTGAGATCGAGATCACGGATGTGAACCTTGAGTATCTTCGTCGAGGCAAGCTTCACGTTGACAAGTTATCGCGCGGGTTTACTTGGCTTGATGCTGGGACGCATGATTCGCTGTTGCAAGCGGCGAATTTTGTTCAAGTAATAGAATCGCGTCAGGGGATTCAGATTGCGAATTTGACGGAGATTGCAGCGAATCAAGGATGGATTGCATCGGAATAGTTTCTTCGTAGGGACATCGATAGGTTCAAACAATGAGATTTGGAATTCTCGGGGCTGGTGGATACGTTGGTGGTGCGCTGAAGTCTTATTGCGAGCGACAAGGAATCCCTTTCGTGGTGCTTGGGCGGGATTCGACGACTTCGCCGCAGCATGTTGCACAAGCCATTGAAACGCACCGCGTTGATTATCTTATTAGTTGCGCGGGGTACACTGGCAAGCCCAATGTGGACGCTTGTGAATTGCACAAGACCGATTGTTTGCATGGAAATGCCGTTTTGCCTGGGGTCCTAAGGCAAGGATGTGAAGCAGCGGATATTTCTTGGGGGCACGTCTCTTCGGGATGTATCTATACCGGGCGTAGGTCGGATGGTGATGGGTTCACGGAAGCAGATCCACCGAATTTCTCGTTTCGGCAGAACAACTGTAGTTTTTATTCAGGAACAAAGGCGTTGGGTGAAGAGGTGCTCGCTGGGGCGAGCAAGTGTTATGTATGGCGATTGAGGATCCCATTTGAAGCTTTGCCGAATCCTCGCAATTATCTTCAGAAAGTGATGAGTTACGATTCATTGCTCGACGCTGAGAATTCCTTGTCGGATCTTCATCAGTTCGCAGCCGCTTGTGTCGATAGTTTTCGATTAGGGATACCTTATGGGTTTTATAACTTGACTAATCCGGGGAGTGTGACGACCCGGGAGGTTGTCGAGTTGATCAAGCAAGCTGGAGTGATTGAAAAAGAGTTTCGTTTCTTTCAGGACGAGGACGATTTCATGCGGAAGGCAGCGAAGACGCCTCGGTCGAATTGCGTTTTGGATTCGAGCAAAGCATTGGGAGCGGGATTGAAATTAACACCGATCCGCGAGGCGATTGCGGATTGTCTTATGCGTTGGGGAAAAGCGTAAAGCGAGTTATCGCGATAGCTTTACAAGAGTAGAACGATACTCTCGATCGTTTTCCTTCGGGTTGTTTTCCTTCGGGTTGTGTTCCCCGGGTCTTTAGTTCGCGCCTAGCAGGTTTCGCAGCGCTGAATCGAGTTTTGGGAATCGGAATTGATACCCGCTCTCGATCAGTCGATCGGTCGTCGCGCGGACACTTGAGAGGAGTAAAGAGTCAGCCATTTCGCCCAGAAGTAATCGCATTGCAGCGCTGGGTGCGGGGAGGATCGCAGGCCGGTGAAGCACACGTCCTAGGGTCTGGGAGAAGGCTTTGTTGGTCAGAGCATCAGGGGCTGTAACATGATAGATACCTTGGCAATTTGGTTGGAGTGCTAGGTGAAGTAGAATGCTGGCAGCGTCGTCGATGTGGACCCAGGGCCAATATTGCTTCCCAGAACCGACCGGGCCTCCGAGTCCAAGTTTGAACGGGAGTAGCAGTTTGCTCAAAGCTCCGTCGCGTGGATGGAGTACCATTCCAAAGCGTGCAATTGCAAAGCGTAGAGGATCTCGCAATGGGGTTAGTTCACTACCACGTTTTGGAGGATTTGAATATTGCTTAGCTGTTTGCTCCCACTCTCTTGCAACGTCGGCTAGGAAATCATCCCCTGTCTGGGCTGGCTCGATCGAGGATTGTTCGCTGAGGATTTCGTCGTTGCGATTTCCAAAAGCTCCGACGCCCGAAGCGCAGACGAAACACTTTGGCGGAGCGTCGAGTTGGTGCAGCAAGTTCACCATTTGGCTGGTGGACTGTGTTCGGCTTTGACGAATCGCTTGTTTTGTTTCGTTATTCCAACGCCGATCGGCGATTCCTACTCCACCAAGGTGAATCCATGCATCGAGGTTCTCGACGTTGGCCTTGTGGAAGGTGCCTTTGGTCCAATCAGTTAAAGAGACGGACTGCACTCCTCTGGGCCATCGAGAGCGAGCCGATTGATTGGTTCGCTCCAAGCGAACGACTTCCATCCCAAGAGCACGAGCCAGGGCGACGGTTCGTCTGCCGATGAGTCCCGATGCGCCGGAGATTCCGATCCGTTTAGGAGTTGAACAGTAAAGGTTTTTTAGGAGCGATTGACCGAAGGAGATATCATCGGCGGTGATCTGATGTCGGAACCGGAACATCGCGTTCAGTTTGTTTTTCGCCCAAGGCAAAGCGATCCGGCTCAACGGATCGAGGGGAAGTTTGAAGTCGACTTCGTCACTTAAGGATGAACGATTTGCGTTCAATGCTTTGAAGCGGTGGGAGTGAACCCACTTGGCAAACGGGCTTTGGTTCAGTTGGTCGACGAAAAGCTCGTTATGTATCAGCGCCGTGTGTTCGGCGATCCATCTCTGTTTAAGAGGGCCGAGCCAATTATCGACTTCGACGATCGAGCCGACTTGCAAAGAATCGTTGCTCGAGGCGACTTGGGCGGGTTCCCAAGGAGGAATCAATCGGTCGATTGCACCAGCTTGTTCGTGGTATGCGAACAGAGTCTCGACCGGGCAATTGAAGTCGGAGGAAAGTGAGAATAGGGCCACCGCGTTGGAATCTCCGAACTCCTATCGGAGGATCCGACAGGAAGAAGTGTAGACAGATCGACTGATCGTGGCCTTTAGAGTTAGCTTACGCGTCCATCTCAGGTAGAGGGGACGTTTCAGCGAAGCCACGGAGTTTGTCCAAGGCTCGTTTCTCAAGTTGTCGAACGCGTTCTTTGGAGACGCCGAGGCGGTCAGCAAGTTTTTGGAGGGTTTGAACGCGACGGTGTCCACCGAGTGAGAATCGTGCTCGGATGATCAGTTTTTCGCGTCGGTCCAATTGATCGAGCATAGTGGAGAGTTTGCCACGCAATGCTTCCCATTTTGCTTCGCTCATGCCGGCAGTGCGATGTTCGTCGCTGATGTCGATACCTGAGTCATGGACACTCAAGGTGATTCGTTGACGTTCTTTCTGTTTGTCCATAACGCGGCGGTAGGTGTTGCGTCGAACGACTTGGGTTGCGTAGGTGCTGAACCGGAAGCCGAGCCCTACGTCAAACTTGTCGACGGCGCGGAGCAGAGCGATGATGCCATCGGAGAGGAGGTCATCGAAGCCATTTTGGATATTTACAAATTTCTTGACGATCGAGATCACCAATCGCATGTTGGACTTCACCATGCGATCGCGGTACCAATCGGCAGCCCGTAGCAGGGTTTCAATCCGGCGGATTGTCCAGTCGAGCGATTCGGCGTTGACATCTGCATCGAGGGAGAGTTCGGAGCGTAGTTGGTTTGCGCGAAAGCGAAGGAAGTTCATTTTGCGGAAGACATCGTACTCTTCTTCCGGGGTGAGAAGTTTCGTTTCGCAGAGACGGGCTAGGTGGGAGGGAAGGTCCGGAGTGCGTACTCGGAGGGATTCTTCGGTAGCACCGGGAATGAGTTGTCCGTCGTGGAAGATCACTTCGGCAGCAGACTCTGCGGTGAAATCCGCGTGTCCCATGAAGTCGATTTCTTGGGAGAGGACCGTTTTGACTGCCGAGCGAATATCTTCGGGGGACTTCCGTGCTGCGGTGACCAGTTGGCAGTAGTGAACGAAGGATTTCTCAACGGCTTCGAAGGAGAAGGTCTTTGGGAGGGAGGACTCGGCTGGTTTGGCTTTTCTGGCAGTAGGGGCCGTTTTCGCTGCCGTAGCCGTTTTAGCGGTAATGGACGTTTTCGTAGTGGTGGACGATTTCGTAGTAGTGGACGATTTCTTTTCCGAGAGTGGTTTGCGAGTTTTTGTCGCAACGCTTACTGGAGCGTCGGATGACTTTTTGGGGTTCTTTACTGGCGAATCGTTGACGATTTTCGTTGAGCTGACCATTTTCATTGGAGTGATCATGCGAACTACCTGCCTTGAAAGGGACTTGCGTCCGGACCGAAAACGTTCAAATCGTTCATTCGGAATCGTTATATCGTCCTGTGTGAACGGAAGCAATACGCAGCGTGCGGAATTTTCTGGAATTGCCGATGAAGGGAAAATTTCCATGTATTTTGCAGTTGTTTGTCAGATGGGGTTATTCATCTAGGTAGAAAAACCGTAGGATAGAAGTAGAGTTAACGTTCATTGTGAACGATTTTTCCTGGGGGGATTATTAAGAAATCGTTCGCGGGCGGTTTGATTGAACGTTTTGTTAACTTTGGGGTGGGGAATTGACAGGGTGGAAGAATAAGAATGTTTCATCGACCGTGCGGTTCTGAATGGTTGGTTCGAATCGATTGTGGGCAGACGTTTGGAATGGCCGTGCGTGTGTGGGGGATGAATCGGATGTTTAAAAAACTGTCGAACAACTTGGCGGGAGAACAGATCAGTAGGCTTTATCGATGAGTCTCGAGAGCAGTTTTAGTCCAAAGCAGGTAGCGCAAGCTTTGCAGGTGAGTGAATCATCCGTGAAGCGTTGGTGCGATCGGGGGGTGATACGCACCGACCGGACGCATGGCGGGCACCGCAGGATTCCATTGGAATACTTGATGGAGTTCCTCGAGTCGACGAATCGCAGGATCGTCGACCCGGGCGCTATTGGGCTGCGCGAACACCGGCAACTCAATCGCGATGCGTTGGCCGGTTTGGAACAACAAGCGGAGTTGATGGGTGGTAGGGCAGGGGTATTGCCCGACGATGCGATGTTGCGCGAGCAATTCGAGAGGGCTTTGTTGGCTGGGGATGAAGAGCAGTGCCGCAAGGTTATTAGTTCATGGTATACGTTGCACGGTGGCATGGTCTCGGTGGCGGATGAGTTATTAGCGCCGACTTTTCATGCGATAGGTGAGTTGTGGGAGTGTGGTCGGGCGGATGTGTATCAAGAGCGTCGCGGGTGTGAGATTTGTATTCGATTGATCCATGAGTTGCGTCGCTTGGTATGCGAACCAGCGAGCGATGCTCCTTTGGCGATGGGTGGGACATCGGAGGGGGATCACTACCAAGTTGCCAATCAGTTGATTGAGATTATCTTCCGGGAGGCGGGTTGGCGCACGATTAGTTTAGGTTCGGGGGTCCCCTTTTCGAGTTTGCTTTCGGCTATCGAGCGTTATCGTCCGAAGGTGTTTTGGTTGAGTGTTTCGTATGTGGCGGATGAAGCTGCGTTTTTGAAGCAGTTTCAAGATTTTGCTACGGCGGTTCCGGCGGGGACGATGTTGGTCGTCGGTGGTCGTTGTTTAACGGAAGCTTTGCGGCGGAAGATGCAGTTTTCAGCATATTGCGATAGTCTGCGTCAGTTGTCGATGTTGGCTCGCAACCTGCAAGCGTCTTGATCTCTTCCTGCTCAATGAGTTCATTGAGCTTTTGTTTCTTGGCGCTCGGTTTTGGGTTAAGATGATAGTCGTGTTATCGCAAGTCTTAGGCAGCTTGCGAGTTATCAACAGCGACCCGAGCAGCGGCGGTAAAGATGGATCAGGAAATGGCGGCGAGAGTACAACCGGGAGGTTCGTCGTCAGCTCGTCGTGCTTTCTTGCGGTCATTGGGGGGCGGCTTCGGCGCACTGGCTTGTAATGCACTTGCAAGTCGTTGGCAGGGGGTTGGTAGTTTGGCAACCGGCGGGGCTTATGGATCACCGATTGAGGGGCTCGATCCGATGAATCCCATGCGTGTGCGCAAAGGGGACTTTGCGGCCAAGGCCAAGTCTGTGATTTTCTTGTTCATGGTCGGTGGTCCATCGCAGATCGATACATTCGATTACAAGCCGCAGTTGCAGAAGCTCGATGGCAAGGGGGTGCCAGAATCGCTTCGTAGGGCATTAGAAGGTACGAAGCATGCGAATGTGTTTCATGGATGTGATGACCATTTGCTTGCTAGTCCTTTTGGATTTCAGCAGTATGGACAGTCGGGGATGTGGGTCAGCGAGTTGATGCCGCATACAGCGAAGGTGGTTGATGAGTTGTGTTTTGTGCATTCGATGCAAGCCGATTCGAACAATCATGCGCCGGCGAGTTATCAGTTACATACGGGAGATATCCGGGCCGGCAAGGCGAGTTTAGGGTCGTGGGTGACTTATGGTTTGGGTTCGGAGTCGGAAGATTTGCCTGGCTACGTGGTGTTATTTGATGCAGGGCCGCTTGGGGGTGCTGCGAATTACACCAATGGTTTTCTCCCTCCGGCATTTCAGCCGACGCGATTTCGTTCGACGACTCCCCCTCTGTTCCATTTGAGTCCGATGAGTGGTTTTGTTCAGGGGCAACGAGATTCGTTGGATTTGCTAGGCAAGCTCAATGGGATGCATTTATCCCAAGTGCGGTCAGAGAGTGAGTTGCCGGGGGGTGAGTTTGAAGCGAGGATTGCCACGTATGAGTTGGCTTATCGAATGCAATCGAGTGCAATGCGTGTTGCTGATTTGGAGAGTGAGCCGGCGCATATTCATGCGTTATATGGTGTGGATGATCCCGAGGAGAGGACTCAGAGTTTCTCTCGGAAGTGCTTGTTGGCAAGGAGGTTGGTAGAAAGTGGGGTTCGGTTTGTTCAGCTTTATGATATGCCTGATAAAGATGGTTGGGATGCGCATGCGAAGTTGGTAGAGAATCATCGTCCGAGAGCGAAGTGGACCGACAAGGGGGTGGCGGGATTGATCACCGATTTGAAGCAACGCGGGTTGCTTGATTCGACCTTGGTGATTTGGGCAAGCGAGTTCGGGCGAACGCCTATGAAGCAGGGGGATTTGGGTCGGCAGCACAATGCGGCGGGATTTACGATCTGGATGGCGGGTGGGGGAATTCGACCGGGGGTGCGATTAGGCGCGACCGATGAGATTGGATTGATGGCGGTGGAGCGTCCAGTTCAGTTTCGGGATTTACATGCGACGATATTGACTTGTTTGGGACTTGATTATGAATGGCTCTCGTATGAAGTCAGTGGACGAGACGAGAGGATTACGGGGGTGGCGGGTACGGCAAAGCCGATAGCGGAGGTCTTGCTGTGAGTAAGGTATTTTGTGGGTTGCTTGCGGTATGCTTGAGCTTGTGGATTGGGCAGGTACAAGAGCTTCGGGGGCAGAGCAACGATGCCGATGCTCATGGAGTCCAAGAGGAAGTTCTGTTTGATGCCGAGCGGATGTCGTTATGGTCATTGAAGCCGGTGGTGGCTCCGCAGATCGGTGAGCAGACACAGGGGTTACTACGTGCATTGGAGTTCGGAGGGGGAGTCGAGCCGATTGACGGGTTGCTTGAAGTAGACGGGTTGCTTGAAGTAGAGAAGGGCGAATTGCGAGGATTGAGCAAACCGCAATTGTTGCAGCGGTTGACGTTAGACTTGATTGGTTTGCGAGCTACGGTGGAGGAAGTCAATACGTTTCTTGCCGATGATTCGATTGGGGCATATGAGCGTCAGGTCGATCGTTTGTTGGGAGATCCGAGGTTTGGCGAGCATTGGGCCAGAATGTGGCTTGATGTTGTCAGGTATAGCGATAGCAATGGGTTTGATTGGGATGAATTTCGCAAGGAGGCTTGGAGGTACAGGGACTTTGTTGTTCAAGCGTTCAATGACGATTTACCCTTTGACACGTTCTTGACGTGGCAGTTGGCGGGAGACGAGATAGCCGGTGAAGCATTGGTGCGAGGTTTTCCGGCGAGTGCTGTAGAGCGGGATCAGTTGATTGCGACCGGTTACATGAGGTTAGGTCCGTATGATAATGCCGCGAAGTTGTTCAACGAGCAGGATCGGGCGAGGGTGGAGTTATTAGCTGATTTGACGGAGACGACCGGTTCAGCGTTTCTTGGGCTGACCTTCTCGTGTTGTCGCTGTCACGATCACAAGACCGATCCTTTGACACAGGTCGATCATTATCGCTTTCGGGCATTTTTTGCGGCGACGGAGTTTGCAGATTCGCTCAGCATATCGGTTCCGGGTAGTGCGGATGAGACTAAAGGCGAAGCAGACCCTGCGCTGCGTCAGGTCGGGTTGTTGATGAGTGACAAGGTTGATGGAGTTGAAGCGATACGAGTCTTCAGGCAGGGGGATCACCGTTATGCGATGGAGGAAGTAACGGTAGGGTTTCCGAGAGTATTGGGGGGCTCAGAGGTTGCGTTGGAGGTTCCTGTGCATGGCAAGACGACAGGTCGTCGATTGGCATTAGCGAAGTGGATTGCTGACCCTGCGAACCCTTGGACGGCCCGAGTGTATGTCAATCGGGTGTGGCAGCAGCTTTTCGGGATGGGGATTGTCTCGACACCGAACGACTTTGGGATCACGGGTGGGGTGCCTCGAACGCAGAGGTTGTTAGATCATTTAGCGAGCGAGTTTGTAGGGTTTGGTTGGACGACCAAGGGGTTGATACGTCGGATAGTCCAGTCGGTGGAGTATCGGCGTGCTGGTGGTGCTCACCGCATAGTACGTCGGCTTAGTGCAGAGCAGATGCGGGACGTGTTGTTGCAGGTAACCGGGTTATTGAATCAGCGGATGGGTGGACCAGCGGTTTGGCCAGAGGTGGATCAAGATGTCTTGAATGCTAATCCGGCGGTGCTCGATGATAACGAGACGAAGACGAAGGGCTGGTATCCTTCGCCCAAGGGGGACCAGACGGTTCGCAGTTTGTATTTGATACAGAAGCGGACGATACGGTTGCCTTGGATGGAGACTTTCGATTTGCCGGAGAACACCGTCTCGTGTGGTAAGCGGGATGTATCGATTGTTCCGTCTCAAGCTTTAGCGGTTATGAACAACGAGTGGGTGTGTGGCGGTGCCGAGGGGTTAGCTGACCGAGTTGGGACGATTCGTGGGTTGTATCAGGAGATCTTTGGTAGGGAACCGAGCGAGGTGGAGGAAGAGTTGTGCAAAGCTTATTTGCGGCAGCGGACATTGCGAGAGTTGGCGTTGGTGTTGCTCAATACCAATGAGTTAGCTTTCGTCCCTTAGGCGATAGGTGCTGAAGCGAGTCGATGGGGTTGGCAGTAGTTTCGGTGGGGGAGGAAATACCCCGGCCTGTGCAGTGAGGCGGACACCACAAGCAGGCCGTAGGGGTACCTCAGCGTGCGGATGCCCGCCGCAAAGTTTTCAAGAGTCTCGTGGAGGTGGAATCGAAAGCGCGGAAGACCGACGAGGGCTTAATTCGCCTGTCTTCCGCAAGCGCTTTCGACTACTGGGTAGAAAAATCGAGGTTTGCCCAACAACCGAGCAAACCGCGTATGATTGGGGAGAGAATGCAATCGTCGTACCATTTCGGGGGAGTCTAGAAATGGAATGGGGGGAATCATCGTTTTTCGACCGTTTCAGGAATTATTTTTTTCGGTACGATTGTTTTTATCCGTACGATGATCACTCGACGGAGAGCAGGAGCAGCGACGAGAGAGTACCGATGGTGCAAGCAGTTGCCTTATTTCTCGGCAATGGGTCGAAAAATGGGCAGAGTTGTTTGATTCGCCGGGGTAGCTAGGGATCGTTAGAAGCTCCGAACGCAAGGATTCCCTTACAATTCGACAAGATTCATGACAGAAACCAATCCGCGTACGATACGAATATTCGATACAACCCTTCGAGACGGGGAGCAATCCCCTGGGGCGAGCATGAATCTCGGAGAGAAGTTAGAGATGGCTCAAGCGTTGGCGGATTTGGGGATCGACGTGATGGAGGCAGGGTTTCCGATTGCGAGCCCTGGGGATTTCGAGGCGGTGCGGGAGATAGCGGCGAGCATTCGCGGGCCGATTATCTGTGGGTTAGCCAGGTGCAACGATGGGGACATCGACCGGGCTTGGGAAGCATTGCAGAAGGCGGAGCGCTCACGGATTCACGTATTCTTGGCGACGAGTGCGATACATCGCGAGTTCAAGTTACGGATGACTCAAGACGAGATCATTGCCAGGGCCGTTTATGGGGTGAAGCGAGCGGTCTCTTACTGTGACGACGTGGAGTTTTCGGCGGAGGATGCGGCTCGGACCGAGATCGACTTTTTGTGTCGGGTGGTAGAAGCTGCGATTGAGGCGGGGGCGACGACGATCAACGTCCCGGACACGGTTGGGTATACCACACCGGTGGAGATGGCAGCGAGGATAGAAGCGTTGCTCAATCGAGTTCCGAACATCGACCGAGCGATATTGAGTTGTCATTGCCACAATGACTTGGGGTTAGCGGTTGCGAACTCGTTGGCGGCGGTATCGGCTGGTGCTGGTCAGATCGAGTGCACGATCAACGGCATTGGGGAGCGTGCGGGGAATTGCGCGTTGGAAGAGGTGGTGATGGCAATGCGGACGCGGAGTGATTTGTATCCGATGAGTACGGGGATCCGCACGGAGCGATTGGTGCCTACGAGTCGGTTGTTATCGAAGATCACCGGTTTGGATGTTCAGAGGAACAAAGCGATTGTGGGGCGGAATGCATTTGCGCACGAAGCGGGGATCCATCAAGACGGGATGCTCAAAGAGCGTCGCACGTACGAGATCATGCGACCAGAAGATGTCGGATTTTCGAAGACCGATTTGGTGTTGGGCAAGCATTCCGGCAGGGCGGCTTTGGCGGACCGGACTAGGGATTTGGGCTATCACCTTACGGGCGAGCAGTTGCAAGTTTTGTTTGAGCAGTTCAAGGTGTTAGCGGACAAGAAGAAGAACATTTTCGATGGTGA
>CAIJIZ010000159.1 GCA_903820735.1 uncultured Pirellula sp. | reverse complement strand
GCGAATTGTGTCATGCGTTTCGCGTGATCGGGTCGCGATACAGACAATCCGCAGACCGCCAAATATGCTCCGCCGATAGTTTTCACTTTTTCAATTCCGTACTTATCTGCCGCTTCGTCGAGCCGTGCGATCAGATCCCCAAGAACTTCCAAAGCTTTCGATTCACCCGCTTCTGCGCTGAACTGTTCAAGACCGATAAGCTCGGCGAAAATAACTGAAACATCAGTGAATTTTTGGCTTGCTCTCTCATCTCCCTCACGCCGCTGTGCAATGGCAGATGCGGGCAGGATGCTCTCCAGTAGTTCTTCGTTTTCTCGTACTTGCTGTTCGAGTTGATCGGTTTGGGATTGGATACTTTTCGACATCCCATTGAAGACATTTCCAAGGACTCCGAATTCATCTCCCGAATTCACGGCAACTTGTACGCCTGTTTCACCGTTTCCAATGCGTTGCGCTGCATCGGCAAGAAGTTTCAATGGTCGGATCAACCAGTTTGAGAAAACTAGCGCAAGTAGACTGCTCAGCAGCGCCATACCACAGGCTGTAAGAAGGACTTTGCGCCCAAATTCACGAATCGGAGCTTGGGCCTCGTCGGCATCAATTTCGGCAAGAAGGCCCCATCGCAAAGAGTTCAGTTCGATCGGCCCATACGCGCTGATTACTCTCTCACCGCGAATATCTGTGATCTCTTGAATCCCACTTTTGCCTTGAAGGGCGAGTTGCGCAGAAGACGTTTGTACTGGCAGCACTCCAAGGGTGTTTCCTTGGCGCTGGATCTGTTCGACGATTTTTGGACTCAAACTCGATTGACGCAAAATCCCAATGTATTTCTCCGGGGACTCCATCATGAATCGGTTGCGACTGCGCATGGTAAGGTCTGGGCCAACCAAGTAGCATTCTCCCGTTTCCCCAAGTCCTTCTTCTTTCCATTTCCCACCACCTGTCATCAGTTGGTTGAAACTATCGACAGGGAATTGCAATACGAGAATTCCGATCATCGCGGGCCCATCAAAGATGGGACTCATGACGAAAGCCATCGGCTTGCCTAAACTTGGGCGGTAGGACTCAAAGTCCACCACTTTGTAGTTGTCGCGATCTTGGGAGAATTGGAGTTCCTTTGCTTTTCGAGCAAGCTTCGTATTGCTGTACGGACCATCTTCTAGATTGGTCGCAAACTCGGTTGTCTTCGCGTAGCTGTAGACGATATCAAGCGTTCTTGCATCGATTAGCATGAGGTCTTCGTAGCCAAATATCTTTACGGCTCGCGAAAAGAGTGGGTGAAACTGCTCATGAACTTTTCGATATCCACTGGTGTCCGTCGGCGCAGACTCCAAGAAATGCTTCGAATCGTAGTTATGTGGATTTGCTGCAACGTAGTGGTATTGAAGATATCTTGCCGATGAATTGCTTGGCAAATACTGTTCGATTACCGGGTCGGCATCGATGTTTTTGCGCAAATCCGGGATAAACGAATTGGCGTAAAACATGCGGAGCCCTTCGTCTACGTCGCGGTTGGCGGATTCTGCAGGGATCTGCTCAAAAGCCTGATCGAAAGCTTTCATTCCTTCAATCGCCATGCGACTGTCTGACATGGAGATGACTTGGTCGCGTAGGGACTCAAGCTTTGTTTTCAAAGCCGAAGTCTTCGCGACTTGGATACCACGTAATTGATTCTCCACGGCACGCTCCAAAGCGGACTTGCCACTTTGAAAGCCGATCCAAGCCATGATGGCAAGGGAACTTAGAGCGACGGCTAACAAGAGGAGAATCATCTTGGACTGAATACTCAGTCGGTTGAGTCCAAACATAGAGATAACTTGCTTGCGAGGTTAGGTTGTGCCGATTGGGTCTGATATGGTCGGACGTAGATCTGCTGGGGTTTGAAGTTGGAACGGGCGTTTGCAAGGATATCTTGCAAGCAGTAGGTGCTATTTGTAAATCGCTATTTCAAGATCGATTTTTCGGTTAGGATCAAATGATTGCGTGGGCATTTCGGATTGTTCTATTTGATTGGATTATTCCATGTTTTTCTTGTTCGACAAGTTTTCCTTTATTTGGTTTTTACCCTTCTTCCTCCTTTTGGGTAGTAACAACCTAGCTCAAGAGACCGAGGCCAAGGGCAATGATTCTTCTACCGAATCAACTGCTCGATGGAAATATCGAGAGACTCAAGTCTTGGGCTGGACCGTTCGCATACGCGAAGAGCTCGATTCGGATTCGCCAGAGGCAATGAACGAGGCGATCGAACAGCTCAAAGCACAGCTTTCGGAAATCGAAAAGGTCGTTCCCGGCGAAGCGGTCGCGAAGCTCAAGGGAGTTGTGCTTTGGTTTTCACCGGAATACACCCAAGGTCAGCCGCGAGCCGAATACCATCCAGGAAGGGAATGGTTGGTGGACAACGGAAGAGATCCGGCGATGGTCCGAGGGGTTGAGTTCACGAATGTACGTGTGTTCGCGGCAGAACGCAAACGGATGCCAAATTTTGTGCTGCACGAATTGGCTCATGCTTACCATCACCAGTTTCTGACCGATGGATTTGAGAACAAGCGGGTTGCGGATCTCTATCAGCGCGCGAAGAAAGCTGGGATTTACGAACAAGTCGAACAGCGTTTTGGGGACGGAAGTAGCAAGGTGGTAAGAGCTTATGGAATGAATAATCCCGCCGAGTACTTCGCTGAAAACTCGGAAGCGTATTTCTCAACAAACGATTTCTTTCCCTTTGATAGGGAGCAATTGCTCAAGCATGACCCGGCAATGCTGGAAGCATTGAAGAACCTGTGGGGGAACTAACTCCGTGTTCTTCGTGACTCTGTGTTTCAAAACGACCGCGCAACCGAGCCGGGGAAGACCATTGGAAACACAGAGACACAGAGGCACAGAGATTGGAAAGAAAACCGGTGGGATGAATCTTTCAAGACACAAGAACGTTCTCCTCCGTGTTCTATGTGACTCTGTGTTTTAAAAACGACCGCGCATCCGAGCCGGGGAAGGCCATTGGAAACACAGAGACACAGAGACACAGAGATTGGAAAGAAAACCGTGGGATGAATCTTTCAAGACAGAAGAAGGCTCTCCTCCGTGCCCTCTGTGACTCTGTGTTTTAAAAACGACCGCGCATCCGAGCCGGGGAAGGCCATTGGAAACACAGAGACACAGAGGCACAGAGACCGAAAATAAAAAAAGGCGACTCGAAATGAGCCGCCTTTTTCACTTGCGCTAAGATTCTACGCTGTGCAATCCACGCGTAGGAAGGATTGAACTACTTGAGTTCGACAGTCGCACCGGCTTCGGTGAGTTCCTTCTTGACCTTCTCTGCTTCGTCCTTAGCGATTTGTTCCTTGATCTTCGAAGGTACACCTTCGACCAATTTCTTGGCATCGATTAGGGACAAACCGGTAAGGTTCTTGACGACCTTAACGACGTCGAGCTTCTTATCGCCGAAGCTGGTAAGAACAACATCGAATTCGGTCTTCTCGACAGGGGCTGCTGCGGCACCACCTTCTGCAGGAGCTGCCATAACAACGGCACCACCAGCAGCGGCTTCGATACCGTGCACATCCTTCAGATAATCGCTGAGTTCCTTGGCTTGTTTGAGCGTCAGGCCGACGATCTTCTCGCCTAAGGACTTGATTTCTTCCGCGTAAGCGGTTGCTGACTCGGACATTTCTACGTTCCTCAAAATGGTAAGAACAGACAAACTAAACGCACCGGCGAGAATGATAGACCGGCTGTTTCACACACATACACGATTCGGAAACCTAAGGCTCTGTTGAGCGATCGACTTTCAACAACTCGATCGCAATATAGGACACTAGGATTCCATTTCCTCCGGACCGTCGCGTGAGCTAAAGTGCCGGAGATTGAATTTGATTAACCTTCGCTGGCAGGACTCGCGTCGCTACCTTCGCTAGCGGGACTTGCATCCCCATCTTCGCGGTCTTCGATCATCTTCTTGACTTGACCAGCGATGGTGCTAGCAGGTCCAACCAGTTGGCCAGCGAGAGTGCTGCCTGGCGAGAGGATCTGTCCGACGAGCATTGAAAT
>CAIJIZ010000158.1 GCA_903820735.1 uncultured Pirellula sp. | reverse complement strand
GGAGGGCTTGTTGCCCGAGTATGGTTGGTTTAGTCGCAATAGTTCACGACGAACCCATACGGTTGGATTATTAGAACCAAACGCCTGGGGTCTACACGACATGCATGGTAATGTTTGGGAATGGTGCAGCGACTGGTACGAAGAATATCCAAAAGGTGCAGTCAGCGATCCGACTGGCCCAAAAGAGGGCTCGGACCGCGTGATCCGTGGCGGCAGTTGGGACTACGAGGCCGCGCATTGTCGGTCGGCGAACCGGAACGGGCGCGACCCGTCGTTCCGCTTCGACTACTACGGCTTCCGCGTTGCCCTGAGTCCATCCGGAATCCCCCAGTCGCCGGAGGCGGACAAGTAGACCGCAGGCGTGGTGACTAAGGCTCGTGAGGTAAGCCGACAGCACACTTTGACATGATCCATGAGCTGATCCGATCAACCTCCGATGCCAATTCTTTTGGGCCTCGGACCGTGAGCATGGAAAGTTCATCGTCAATCGAATCAACGATCAACACGAGGTCTTTAGTAATCATTTCAATCGCAATCGGAAGGTATCGGTCTAGCAATTCCACCTGAAGAGCACCACAAAGAGCAGTCGATTCTGGATACTCAGTTGTCAATGAAATCCTCTGAGGCCTGGGGAATACTCCTCGAGCTACGGAGTCAAGGATGCGTTCCTCCGTCGACTCTAGGAGTTTTTCGTGTACATGAATCGCAAGATTGTTTGAACCTAAAACCCAAGAAATACCGCTTATCTGGCGAAGTTCCCGCTCAATCTCATCTGTATCAGTATCCTGGTCTAGAACGAAAATGATTTGCATAAGCCAAAAACTGGTCCATCCCCAGGAAATCAAAACCTACTCTCGTTCATGCACTGAGATGATCTTGGAACAACAAAGAAGCCTTTCTCAGGCTTACGCATTATAGCGACTGCTTAGCTGCAGCAACAACAGAACCGAGTTGGAAAAACGCAAACCTTCCTGCCGAAATGACACGATTACTCCAGCGCGAGTTCCCACTGCACGTGGTCTGCTCTTGGCTTGGCAACTCGCCACGGATCGCCCAGCAGAGTTACCTGCTGGTCACCGGGGATGATTTTGCCAAGGCGGCTGGTGTGGCGAAGGTGATGGTGGAGGGGTGAGTGTTAGTTGGTGTGGGGAGCGTAACCGGAAACGGGCATCCTTACCCGATTTCCCTGGCTTATTCCGCCCGCTTGGGGTAAACGTCGCACCGGTATTGCAGGGAGGACTGTAAGCGTCTAATAGCGTCATCGGAAAAAGGTACCCCTTCGCCAATCGAGACATATGTGTGAGCCAATTTTGAGAGTTGAATCGCCGAAGCATCCGTTAGGTTTTGACAATTCTGCAAGCAAATGTGACACAGGTGCAGTTCGCAGAGTTTCGCGAGTCTACTATCAGATATTGAGGCATCATTTACGGTCAACCAGAACTCGCGATCCTCACCAGGACCTATAAATGTAAAGCCCGTTGGTAAGTTCAGGAGTGATGGTAACAATTGATCAATAGTTTGATCTGTCGCGTTAGAAAGATAGAGGAAATATTCACCGTCAACCATACCAAACGACAGGCCTCCACCATTGGATTCGACCAGATAGCGAGCGGAATTGAATTGCGACTCGCGGTAGTAGTAAATCAACCAAGGAGAAGTCAGTGCTCCGACCACAAACACGATCACGAGAAGCGTAATGACAACTACTTTGACTCGCAAACTCATTTGGCGCTTTGTAAGGGAACGCCCGCGATGACCGAGGGCGAGGAAGGGAAATTGGATGAAGTCGATCGCAATGGTACGCCCGTCATGGGCATTGGTTTGTGGGGTTTAAGTCCCCTGTGCGAGATGGGTATCTCTAGGAGATCAGTATACCAAATGACAGATTCAAAGATACTGGCACATGGTGAAGGCTGGTGCAGAGGGGCCAACGAACTTGCTCATCTTCGTGGAACCGCCGCCGCACTCCTGTGCGTTGAACCAACGCGGCCGGACCCGCATGCTAGGTGGTGTGGGGAGGGTGCCCGGAAACGGGCATCCTTAACCGATTTATCAGGATTTACCCACACTGGTTTTCCGCGTAGATGACGTTGCAGTTTAGACAAACTTCGTAGGTTATGTCAACGTCCGGTCCCCATTCCGAGTCAGACCAAAAGTTCATACCATCGATGAGGTCGCCGCGAAGGATCGTCAACAGCATCATTGGTCGACCGTTGCAATTAGGCGAAGGGCATGCGGTGCGTGGCGGACCTTGCATCAAGCCCTCTATCAAGGAGACACGGTCAACGTCGTCGAGTTTTTGGGATTCTGAGGTCGCATGTACAAGTTCTTCGCGCAAAAATGGATCTTCGAAGTACCGATTTATTCCAACATGATCAGAAAGAGATACAGGGTAGTGAGGAAAGTGTTCAGGGTATTCATCATACGGAAAGCCAGGCGTGTAGACGCGTGCTGGTTGTTGGACGATCACGATTCCATGCGGTCCATCTAACTTGTACGCAAAGCGGCTTCCGTCGTATTCAAACGGATAGAGAAGGGGAAGATCGGGACAGTTCGGTTGGGTAAAAGGAACCTTTGTATCCGAGAGGTCGAAGGTGAAGAGAAGATGAATCGGTGGGCCACCACACGCAGGAACAAGGCCGGAGTATGTGGGTTTGCCACCGAACCGATGTCGACATGCGGATCGCCGGCCAACGATGATTTCGCAGCACGTAGCGTTTTTTCGTAAATCCCAGAGTCGTGCCATTCAAGATCCTGATAACGTTACGGATCACCAAGTCGGCACGGTGGCCTTTCCGTTGTCAAAACGCACCGCTCGCCGACTTTGGTGCATCCGATTGTTCGGCAATATTTGTTTAGGGAATGCGGTTCTTGCTAAACGTCGTCGAGAGGTGACCGTTCGCCCAACAAGAACGCTTTGCAGTGTACGGAAATGAAAATCACACTGGATGTCAACTGTACCAGCGACCCAAAGGAAAAGAACTGCTTTTTAGTGTCATCAGAGTACTTTTCAGGAAAGAACTCCCGGTGGACACCAAGCCGATAAGCAAATCCGCCAACATTAAGACCACGCTTGGCCTTGCTTGTATTTGCATCGATGGGCGATATGGATACATCCACAAACTGATCTCGGAGCGTTCCCGCAACAAAACGGATTTTGACAAATTTGTTTGCTAGTGTCACATGCCCGCACTTCCATCCATCCACAAGTTCGAATGTATCTTCGACGATCGTTAGTTCATATTCAGCCTGCAGGTATTGAGTCAACCCGTCGACATCCTGACGAAAAGTAAGGTTGCTCATGCGTGCACCCACTTTTTCCGGACATCATCCCAAACGTGACCATCAGGTACTCTCCATCCGGGAATTGTCTCATCCCATTCGTATCCGGCGGCTTCGATGATCTTCCGCTCTTTGTCGAGTATTGTGTCAACTGTCGGATCAAGATCAATTGGAAGGCCGTCATCGTCAACAAACGTATCCTTTATTGGATCGCCAGCCTCTACCAGCACCTCGATGTAATGAAGGTTTTCTTCAAGAGAGTAGTCTGCATCTGGCCAACTGGGAAAGTAGTCGCCAAAGTCCATGTCAATGTCATTGAAGTTCTCTTCGAGGTCGTCGTAGTTGTAAAGCACAGGTCGTCCTGGAAGTGGAACGACGCGACCCGACGGATTCTTTTTCCATTGATCAAACCACCAATCAAACGGAACGTTTGCAACAACAAACAAGTTTCCAGCGATCGCGCCAGTCGACGGGTCGTAAAGCGTCCCAATCATGGTGGAAGTTGAGCCAGCAATAAACTGCGTAGACGTCAACAAGAGGAATGATCCGTCGCTATCGACATCCAATAGCGCAACCTGTGTACCGCCGAATTCATCGGTCGCTTCGTATATCAGGGTTGCATTGGTAAGTGAAAAGTCATCAACCACGCCACTCATCACGGCGATTTGAGTATCAGCGTACTCGACAGTGCCGACGCCAAGAGAGTCCTGTGCATATGTTGAATGAGATGGGGCCATCAACAAGCAAAGTACGAATAGAAATAGCAACACGACTGATCTAAACATTGTTTTGTCCTTTCAATTGAAATGCCGAACATATATTATGCGGAATGTACCATAATCCACGCGACGGTAAATTTACTTTAGCGTTAGGAGCGTCGCAATCAAGTTGCATGCCTCAACCGAGGTTTTTCTCAGGCGATCCATCGAGGTTTGCGGTAGCCCAGGACTGGCGGACACCGATGAAATGCATTTACGTTGCCGAGGTCGTCTGTTGTTTCCGTGCAAGGCTGCTTGGCAACGGAAGACTCAGTGTCTTCAAACGCCGATCACTCGCGCCTCCATCGCGCCGGCCATAACCTGAGGGTCAGTTGTCTTTGATGCGTTTCTCGGGTTATGAAGTAGAGAAAAAACGACACTCGCGCACCGCGGTCGCGCGAAACCCCAATGAAATCGCCTGTCTAGGGAAACTCAAACGCCCAAGAGTTTGCGGGAGTGACCCGCCGGTTATGAAAAAGAGGCTCAAAAACTCGCGCTTTTGTCGCGCGGGGCATACTCCACAGCAGATGGTACACTGGATCGTGCGTCGATAGCTTACGACCTGCAAACTCTGAGTTTTCCTTGAGAGGATGTTCCATGCCAATCACGCCATCAATTATCTCCAAAGTTGTCGTTTTGATGCTGGTAGTTTTCGCAGAGCACCTGCAATCTCAGCCGCCCAAAGAGATTACTAACAGCATCGGGATGAAACTGGTGCTGATCCCCAAGGGTACATTCATGATGGGCTCGCCCGAGAGCGAGCAAGGCCATCAAATTAACAACGAAACCCAACACGAGGTGACGATCAGCAAGGACTACTATCTTGGTGTGTACGAAGTAACGCAGGCACAGTATGAGAAGGTGATAGGTAAGAATCCGAGTCACTTTCAAGGGGCCATAGTTGGTAACGAGAATGCAGATCTACCGGTAGAGCAGGTTTCGTGGGACGATGCAGTCGCATTTTGCAAAAAACTATCGGACTTGCCCGAGGAGAAAAAAGCAGGTCGTGTGTATCGACTGCCGACCGAGGCCCAGTGGGAATACGCGTGTCGCGCTGGTAGCAAAACAGCATATTCATTTGACGACGAGGAGGGCTTGTTGCCTGAGTACGGTTGGTTTAGACGCAACAGTTCGCAACGAACCCATACGGTTGGACTCTTGGAACCAAACGCTTGGGGACTGTATGACATGCACGGGAACGTTTGCGAGTGGTGCAGCGACCGGTTCGGTGCATACCCTAAGGGTGCCGTCAGCGATCCGACTGGCCTAGCACGGAGCGCGGTCCGCGTGCTCCGTGGCGGCAGTTGGTTCTTCGAGGCCGCGGATTGTCGGTCGGCGTACCGGTTCAGGATGTACCCTTCGGGCAGCAACTTCTTCAGCGGCTTCCGCGTTGCCCTAAGTCCATCCGGAATCCCCCAGTTGCCGAAGGCGGACAGCAAGTAAACGCATCGCCCAGCAAAGTTATCTGTTGGTCACCGAGGATGATTTCGCCAGGGCGGCTGGCGTCGCGAAGGTGATGGTAAAACAAAGGGGTGCCTGGTGGAAACCAGACACCCCTAGGCGTCACGCGGAACTCGTCGTTCGTCTTGCGACTACCAGCCGAGCCACCAAGCTATTATTCGCCCATCAGATAACAATCCGATGCGCAGGAATCTTGGGTAGTCCCTGAAAAAGTATGGTTGGCACAGCACATGAAATGACCATGCCAAATCGAACGTCTTCAGCCTGTCTTGCGACACTTTGAACCAGGGGCTTGCGACACGAAAACCTATGTTGTTGTTCTCGTTGCTAGGGTTGTTGTTGTTGCGAGTCGACGACGACAGGTTGTTGGAGTTGTTGTTCCAGTTGCCGCCGCGGATCCCCCGAGAAGAAGAACCCATCATCCCAAGATCCCTCCTACTTCCTACGGCTCAACACCGTCGTACGTAGACGATAACTCTGAGCATGCTCGACATGCCCAGACCAAGCAATCACGCTACGCGTGACCTCCGATACCTTCCGCCGATGCCGCTTGATCTCCCAGCACATTTTTTCGTACCGATCTCGAAAACGTTTTGCACTGGAACTTCTCACCCGTACTCGGCCATCACTGCGCACCACAAATCCGACAAAATCCACCCCTAAACCCGTCGGCGTGAGCCGATACTTGTCCGGGTGGATCCTGAGCTTGAGTGAATCCAAAAACTTCCTGATTTCTTCCCCACATCTTCTCAAATCGCAGCGACTTTCCGAGAACAGCAGAAAGTCATCGACATAGCGGACGTATCCCTTGATCCTCAATTCGTGTTTCACAAACTGATCTAAGGCATCCAAGTAAACGTTGGCAAAGAACTGGCTCGTCAAATTCCCGATCGGCAACCCCACAGAATGATCGATAACGTCGAATAAATCTCCACCCACCGGCCACTCCTTGCGGACATAATCCACATGACTGGCCAAAATACCTTCAACTACTTTCAATAGCCGTTCGTCGCCTACGACGCGGGACAGCCTAGCCATCAATATGCCGTGATCGATCGAGGGGAAATACTTCTGGATGTCGCACTTGAGTGCAAAGGGATACTTCCGAGCAAAGAACAACGCTCGCTTCATCGCTCGGTGGGTACCCTTTCCAGGTCTGCATGCGAAGGAATCAGAGATGAATCGAGCCTCGAACAGCGGTTGGATAACGCGAATGATCGCGTGATGCACGACCCGGTCTCGGAACGGTGCGGCAGCCACCGTTCGGCATTTCGGTTCGTATATTTGAAAGTAATGATATTCTCCGGGTAAGTACGAACCGGAAAGCAGTTCTTCGCGCAATTCGATCAATTCTCGTTCCATCTCGAGCAAGAACTCAAAGCCAGGCGACCGCATGCGACGACCGCATAGAGCCTTGCGTGCCGCTGCATGTAGGTTCTCGAAACAAACCACGCGGTCAAGTAGCCCCTTGTGACGCTTCAATTGCTTCTTCCTTGGCCAATGCTTGCTTGTACCAACCACCAATCATTCGACCACACTCGGTAATCTGCTCGCTGCTATATGCGTATTGCTTGCCCGCTAAAAGCCTGCGGTCAAATGCCAAGCGAAGCAACCAACGCAACACTTCCAACCTGCGATTGACCTCAAGGAGTATCTTCGATTTTTTATCGCTGTACGTTGCGTCGACAATCAGTTCGAGTATTGCAAGCACTCCATCGGCCAATCGCTGTCCGAATACGAACCGCTGGTTTTTGGGAAAGTTATCCACGTGGCCCAGCACCCACTTGGTGAAATCGTACCATTTCACGAGTACTACCGGTGGGTCGCTACGACGTGTCATTGCTTTCCGATGTCAAAAGTCCAGCGATTCAAAGATCTCACCAAATCCGATGAATGACGACGCGCAGTCTCCCGGTCTCTCCCTCGTTAAAAAAATCGCGCGCCGCCCAAGGGCGGCGCGCAGAAAGAAGGAAAAAGGGTAAAAGAGCCAAAGGAAAAAGGGTTACTTCTTCATCCGCCTCTTCGCCATGAGCCCGCCTAAACCAAACAACGTCCCTATCACCATCATGCTCGGCTCAGGCACTGCAGGTGGGGCGGATGAAGACAGACTTGCCACACG
>CAIJIZ010000157.1 GCA_903820735.1 uncultured Pirellula sp. | reverse complement strand
TGCTATCGATTCCACCCGACAAGAAACAACCCAACGGAACATCGCTTCGAAGCTGCGTCCTGACAGAATCCTGCACCCTATGCCGGATCATCTCCTGACTCTCGGCAAGCGAGAGTTTCGGATTCGGAGTCAACTCAGGATTCCAATACTTATGAATTCTCAATCTACCCTGCTCGATCACACCATAGTGCGCCGGAGGTAGCTTGCTGATCCCCTGAAAAGCACTATGTGGATGGGGGATATAACCATAAAGCAAATACTCCGTGATCGACTCTTCTCGGAGCTTTTTATTAAAGAAGGGCAACCCTAGCAGGACTTTGATTTCACTGCCGAAGTAAAAGCCTTCGGACGCCTGATGATACACAAAAGGCTTTTGTCCCAACCTATCCCGCGCAAAGAATAGACGCTGCTTGTTCTCATCCCAAATCGCAAAAGCAAACATGCCTTGCAGGTATTCCAAACACTCCTCGCCGTACTCTTCGTACAAGTGGACGATCACCTCTGTATCGGATCGCGTCTGAAATCGGTGCCCTTTTTTGATCAACTCATCGTAAAGCTCGACGTAGTTGTAGATTTCCCCGTTAAAGACAATCCAAACATCCTTTGTCTCATTGTGCTGAGGTTGACCACCGCCCTCGACATCGATGATTGAAAGGCGCCTGTGCCCTAAAGCTACTCCAACGCCATTGCTGTATTGACGACGGTGAACCCCTCGCCCATCTGGACCTCGATGCGACATCATGTCCGTCATCAAATCAAAAGTTGACTCCGATACGAACCCTCGCTCCGACCACCACAAAGCTCCACTAATTCCGCACATCGGCTATCTCCCCATATCCTTCGCGGTACTTTACCACCTTGGCCGGCACTCCAACTGCCACCGCACCGTCCGCAATCGGTTTGTTCACCACGGCACCCGCCCCAATTATGCATTCCCTTCCCACATTTGCCATGATAATCGCACCGGCACCAATCCAAGCACCATCGCCGATGGAAACCTCAGAATAAACCTGCTTCTGATCATGCATGGATCCTGCCTGCACATCGGTCGAGTGCTCGCGGCCTCCACTGAGCACCACGACGTTATCTGCCAACATCACGTTCTGCCCAACTTTCGCATACCCAAGATTGCAATTTCTACCCACGTACGCTTGATCACCAAGGGACGCTTCTCTCATCGAAAATACGGTTCCCCAACCGATATACACATCCTTGCCACATGACGATAAAAGCTGACCATAGAACGCTTGTCGCAAAAACACGCCCCACATCCCGGGTTTTCGCGCAATGGACTCCGACGCACCCAAGAAAGCTCGGTCACCGAAAAGACTTTGCATCAAACGGTAAATCAATAGTCGAGGCAATATCCAGATTAAAAAACAACCTTGCACCAATCGCTTCGCCAACATCTGCCCGTTCGATCGCTGACCAACCGCAACTTGTTTCGTTCCCACCTGCCAACCCCTTCGCTCACTTCTTTCACCTTTTTCGATCGCTTGCAATCCAACACCGAAACATCGGTTGAATCATTGCAGCATCTGTTCGTAGACCCGCCCATATGCACCTTGCATCGCCCCATCGGAAAATCGAGCTAAAGCACCTTCGCACCCCGCTTCTGCCAACCGCACCGACATTCTCGAATCAGTCAATACTCTCTCCACCATCGTCGCTAAACCCTCGGGATCTCTCGCCTCGGCCAACAATCCATTTCGCTCATGCTCAATGATCTCCGGTAACCCTCCCACATTCGTGCACACGCACGGCAAGCCAGAAAACATGGCTTCAATAACCGTAAGCGGTATCCCCTCAGAGACGCTTGTCAAAAGAAACATGTCCGCAACTCTCATCAAAACATTTACATCACTTCGATTCCCTAACATCCTCACCTTATCCAAAAGCCCCAAGCGAAGTATGTCTGCTTCTATACCGCTTCGCTCCTCCCCTTCACCAACGATCCAAAACTCTGTTTTGGGTATCTTCCTAATGACGCGAGCCATCGCCTCAAGGGCCGTATGGTGGTCCTTCAACGCGTTAAGCCTCGCAACTTGAATCACCACTTGAGTCTCTTCCCCAACCCCTAACTCCTCGCGCAACTCCTCGCGCTCCGGCTTCGTGCAAGCCACCATGTAGCGACTTACATCAACTCCGTTGTAGATCACCTCTATTCTGCTTGCCGGCAAATCTTCGTTCGACACCAAAGCCCGCTTGACCTGCTCTCCTACCGCAACAATCCGATCGTAGGGCTTGAGCAAGAAACGATTAGCCAAGCACCTCTTAGGCCGTCGAACATCCGGGAACGCTCTACCATGCTCGGTAAACAAGATCGGCGGACGTTTGCGAAGCAACCCTCGGGCGATCGACGAATAGAAAAAGGGTGCATATTGGTGAGCATGCACCAAAGCAACGCGCTGATCTTTCAACAGCCTTGAGAACCGCTTGGTTAGTCCGTAATCAAATCCCGGTTTTCGATCCAAAACGAAAACCTTGAATCCCTCCGACTCAAGCACCGCCGAAAGATTTCCCGGTTCATCCAAGCAAACATAAACTACGTCATACTTGTCGCGATGCCTTCTTCCAAACTCGCAAGCCAGTACTTCGGCTCCACCTGTATTAAGACTATGTAGCACATGACAAATCACTGGTTTCATCGAACTACGACTCCTCGAACATTCGAGCATGAAGCAACCTTAAAAAAGCTATTCATTAAAAGGCTGCTTGCCAAAGCACTTGATGCGAATTCCATCTATGACGTTTTGATGAAACATGAATTTCGCCCAAACCAACCGGTCGTGAGCTTTATAGAAAGCTTGGGGAATCGCTCCCAAGGGTTCGAGTGGGGCTCCCGTAGGATAACCAAGCTTGCGCAATACGTCGCCTGCGGTCTGCTCGAAGATACGAATCGATGATTTAGATAGAGTTGTTTTCCACTTGTTCATATTATTCGATCGAACTTGGCTGGCCATCTGATCAATCTGATCCTCAGGGGCTGAATACTCCAAGAACGAAAGCAGCTCGCGAAGATAAACCTCCGGTTCGGATAACAACTTTTCATACCGGATACTCAAGTAAGACTTTGGATCCAACATCTGCTCGGCCTTCAGCAGTGCCTCGCAACAGTTCTTCCAATAATTCGCCGCCGACCAAATGTTATTAGGTCCCCAATTGCGTTCCAATAAGGAATTAGCCACATCTCGACCATCGCGATAAATGAAGATGTACTTTGCTTTGGGAAATAACTCTTTCAACAATGGCACCTGGAAACTAAATGTCGGTGTCTTATCTGCCCAACGAGAAAATCCAAGCTTCTCCGATCGCCTCATGCAAATCTTATCTACCATCGACGCATAAGTCTTCGGCTCCGTCTCCCGAAATAAAGCATCAAGATCCCAATCGATTCCCCATTGCATAATGGGTCGCTCTCGAATGATCTTCGATGCAAGCCCCTTAAAGACATCCGGTTTGCTCAAGTCGACCTGAGCACCCTCCTGTGCATACTTTGTGATGAAATGCGTCTCGACTGCGTTCCCCCATTGGCTCGGTTCAAGAAACCCTCCGACAAGCGTCGTCCCAGACCTTGGGCACCCCAAAACAAACATAGGACGCATGTCCAATTCACTTTTCGCACTCACAAACATCTCCGATTTATTCAAACTAAAAACAAGATTTCCAACTATGAGCGATCGGCTCGATCCAAGTAGTGCGATTCCAATGCACCAGCCAACTCCGTGACCGTAGAAGTCTGATATACTCCACTGCTCTCAAATGGCTTAAGAAAACTCTTCAAATTCCCATACAACTCTTCCAACGCGGCACCATCCGGTACGTAGGAATTACAACCAGCCACCAGCGAGGAACTATGCAACGTAAAATTAATGTATGGCAACCGCTTGCGCACCAACGTCTTCAACAACTTAATATTCGCCCCACCACGCATTTCTTCGAAGTTCAGCCACACTCGCTCACAAACCCGAAGCCTCTCCATAATGCCGATAAGTCGCAGTTTGTTCCAAGGTGAAGACTCCAGTCGCAAAAATAATCGACCCATGAGATCCCAATCGAACCGCGTAAATCCTCTTGTTAAAGGCAATTCCCAAAATCCATGCCCCCGCTGAGCAAACCCTCTACGGATTGCTTGATACCCTCGCCTGGAATAATCCGGCGACCCATCGTCGCTCCAGCGACAATACGGCATAAAGGAATAGTCAGCCACAATACCTTTAGAAAAAAGGTACTGCTGGATCTTGTCGCTCGTTGAATATCGCCCCCCGCGAAAACTCTTCGGCCTAATACCCAATCGATCAAATCCCTCCATCACCGATTCGAGCTTCGCCCTGGCTACCCCCCAGTCCAAATTCGCTAAATAACTATCACGACTTGGGACCTCTCGCTTATCAGACAGCGGGGGAGTATTCCAAGGATGATAATGCAACCCAATTTCCGCCATGGGATTCTTGCTCAACTGAGCAATCACATCTCGCGACTTCTCATCGGCAAGTACCGCATAGTTCACAAAGTAAGTGACTTTCGCCCCCAAAGCTTCACAAGCCTGCTGAAAGCGTGGCAAGCCTTGAATGTTCGAAACCCCTTGGGTATCCGTTGTAAAGCCACTCGACCAGTCCCACTGCTCTTCGGTGTCGACCGTGATCGTATACAAATTGCCTCGGAAACTCTCGTCCTTCCAACTGTCCATTCCAATCTGCCCCCTTACTTCGCTGCTCTCTACCATTTCCCCACCAGTCGTCACCCAATTGAATACCTCAGTCTCCGGGCACTTAAAAAACCAAGGCAAATCAAACTCCAACAGGCGACGGCTCGTCCTGCCATTCCTCCGTTAATTCCTCCTGAGTAACTAATTCCGCTTCGATCACCTCTTGGTCTTGAACGTCTTTCATTGCCCATACCGAGTTAATCGCCGCTGCTCCCACGCCTGCGAGCATATAGTAAGCTTCCACCATCAAGGAACTTGAAAAAACGGAAGCGATCGAAATGGAGAGCAAACCGGAGAAACTAGCCAATAAAGCAACCCGTTCCTCGGGACTCCCTATATTGCGTCTCAAATATTGAAAAGCAATCAGCATCACCGGCACAAAGAAACCATACATCCCACAAAAACCCAAAATACCATAGTCTCCAAGCGCCTCAATCGGCGTATTGTGAGGATTTCGAATCTCGAAGTGCCTCCGAGCATCACCATCTTGCGGCAACAAGTCCGCAACTTGGTAACCAATCATCCCAGGACCGAATCCTATCAGCGGACTTCCTTGAAATGCACGCAGTCCGTAGCCCCACAGATCAAAACGACTCTTTGCCGATACGTCCAAGTCCTCTCCGGACTTAAATGTGGATGCAAACTCTTCGACCACGCTCGGACCGGCAAGCACAAGCCCCGCTAAAAAACCAGCAAACAAAACAGACACATTGAGCCTTGTCTTCGGTACCATCCAACAAATAATCGCTACCGCAGCAACAGCTCCGAGCATGCAAGAACGGGAATCCAAAAGCATCACAGCATGCATTTGGAAAACAAATGAAATAAACGTAATCGCTCTCCAATACATCGTTTTTTCAAACAAGGTCAAACAAAGCGAAATCATAGCCAAACCCGTGAACATCATCGATGCTTGATTACTACCCGTTCCGAACCCCCAACCATCTTGAATGTACCTACAGAACCCTAGATCCAAGTAGTCTTTGGTAATCCGATACGTACTGTACAAAGATGCAACTGTAACCATTCGCAGCAACGTGATCAGCCGATGCGGCTCAGCTAACCCAACCGTCGCGAATCCAGCAACCAAAACAATCTTCCACATCGAACTGAATACGAAGTTCGACATACGTAGATCGCGAGCCCCAAGCGTCCCATAGAACGCTATCGCCAGCCATCCCATCAATCCCAATAAACCAATGCGAACCCAAGGATGAAGCGGTGGCAATTGACGACACCGAAGCACTCCTCCAAGCAAAACCGCGATGATGATGTACCTCTCAAAAGCTACATCCTTTGGAATCGAATAATGCCAGTTCCATTTCGGTTGCAAATACAAAAAGAAATAATAAGCCACAATTCCGAGCCAAGGCCGTGATAGCGCAGCAATGATCCCGATGACCAAGAGCCCCCAAACAACTATTGCACCCATGCTGCCTACCTCCGATCAACCGACGTCTTGCATACGATCACGATTAAATACAAACAACTATCGAAGCGACTTTAAAAACAAAATCAAATCATCCATTTCCTCGCTGCTAAAAGCTCCATCTGCATAAGCCGGCATCAGCGATGTCTTCGTCTCACTCCACTCGACGTCAGCATTCTTGCTAATCTTCGTGACGAGATATCCAGAATCCTTACGGTTGACCAAAATCAATCCGTCCTCTCGCTCAATTAAACGACCGGAGACTAACTCGTCCTCGATCATCGCCTTCCCGAATCGATACCCTCGAGATAAATAACAAGATGGACAGTTCAAGGACTCCCTTAAGTAAGCTTCGTCATTTACCCCTACTCCTGAAAGACTCGGAGCAAGCAAATAATCTGCCGAATTGACCGGATTCAAAATATGGCATTCGGCACATTTCCCTTTTCCATAAAACAGCTCTTTTCCGCGATTCAATCGCATAAGAGACCATTCGACCTCCCCTTTAACCTCGCTTGCGACCGGTTGCCACTTACTCGCCACACCCCACAAACTCGCATAATCACGATTCCCCTCGACGGACATCAGATAACTGATGATCTGAAAGAGTTTCTCCCGGCCTATCTCCGATGCCAAGCCCACAGGCATAATCCCCTCTGTCGCTTTGAATGCCGCTGGATCGACAACGGACTCCCACAAATACTCGACCGCTGATTGACCACTTCGTCGCGTCGGTGCAACACTTGCGATTCGATGCAATGTCGGGCCAAACCCACTCTCGCCAGCCTCAAGCGAGTGGCACTTGCGACAGTACTTCTCGAACCCTTCTTTCCCTTGCGTCAGTCGTACCTGTGGCAACCTCGAAGAATAATTCATCTCCCCGATCAACACTGAACAAATCGCAAACAACACGACTCCCGCGATTCGATAACCCATTGTTCGCCCCGTAAATGCCTTTGTTACACCCGCTCCACATCCAGCCAACTAGGGCTTGGAGTCGAACTCGATCCGATAAAGCGCCTTTTCAGCGTAACTGCAAGCGTAAGCTACGTTACTACCCGCGTAATGCGTATCGACCACCTGGCTGATCTTCGCAACAAACTCAGAATTAACTTCGTACTGTCCTTGGGCATTGCGGGTGACCCGAACCGCACTCAATGCATTATCTCCATACGAAGCCATCAGGATTGAATCGGCGAAAACATTCGGCTCGCCAACCGGTACATAACTAATACCTTGAGCGCTCGAGAATCGCTTCAATGGCGGTACTCCACCTTCGACCTTCACTCCCTCAACGGTATCGTAGGGAAACTGAAAACTAGCCCCTTCTTCGACCAAGCAGAACTTGTCGCCTAACTCCGCAAAATTCGGATCGTTATCTGTCACATAGATCTTTGAGTAAGGGCCCATCGTGATCCCATAAGGATTTCTCAACCCCTTCGCAAACGGAGTCAGTTCGGACCCGTCCAAGTTGCATCGCATAATCGTGCCCTCAAGGTCCAAAACAGCCGGCGTGTGGTCTGTGGAAACACCCACTGTCACATAAAGCTTGCCATCGGAAATCTCAATTCCATTGTTCTGATGCAAACCGTCAGGCATCTGAGCGCCGGGTAATCCCGAAACAATGTCCTCATAGTAATCAAACACGCCGTCGGAGTCCAAATCCTTCATGCGTGTGACTGCACCAGTCTTTTCTTGCGTCATCCGCCCCTGGATCGCCTTGTTGAACTGCCCCGCCCGCGAGACGAATAGATCTCCCCCATCGTACGCCAAACCATGCGGCCTAGTAAACCCGTTGGCAACCTGCTTACCCTTGACCTCTTCCCCCTGCACGTCGTATCGATATACCGAACCACCCTGAAGATATGCACCAATATATCCAGCAACGAATACCTCATCGACACTCTTTCCGGTCGTCACCGCAGTAGGGTAGAACGGTAACTCAATACGCCGAACCTTCACACCCTTCGCTGAGGAAACCGAAATAAATCCAGAAGACACAGAGGCTTTCGGGTCAGAGACCAGATTGGTCAACGTGTCGCGGAACAACAGAAGCGTGATTGCGCCAACTCCAACCGCAAGTGCGGCTACTTGGAATAATCGCCACCACCGGTGACTCACCGCCCCAAACAAACTCACCGCAGAAAACACTCCCATCGCCAACGCGGATATCCTCGTGAAAAAACCCCCACGCCCTTCCGCATACCACCCGAAAAGCAACGATTGCAACAAACTCTCACCCCGTGTCTGTCGTGCCACTATCGAAACAACTGCCAACCCTACTACCGTCAGCAACCCAGCCAACCACCAACCACGGCGCTTGCGATAATCAATCATCGACAAACACACCAAGCAAAACGCTAAGTAGTAAAACAAAACTATCTGCGCCAGCATCGTTACTACACCCCTTAAGTCCTAGGTTGCACCATCAAGCTATCGGAATTCGACGGAATTTCCCAAGCTTCGAAACTACTATTCGCTCAATCGCTTGATACGTCTCAATACGATGAACCCGACACAGTATCCCATAGGAAACTACACCTGTTAGCACCTGAGCGGCTAATCGCATCAACTCACTCGAGAAATCAATCCACCCCACCATCGACACAATCACTCCCATTACCAAAGCAATGGACAGAACCGGAAGCAAATCCTTAACCTGCTTTGCCACGGAGTAATCGATCAAGCGCGCGGTGTAAAAGCAATTGATGTAATAAGCGATAACCGAAGACACGACCTGTCCGATAACGATCCCCATGACCCCCCAAGGCCAACCTAACACCAACAATACAACAGATACAAACTTTTTGATGAATTCCAGCCGAAGCGTCAAATCAGAACGACCTTGCGCTGACAACACGTTTAAATTGATGGCACTTAAGGGATGCATCAATCCGACAACACACAAAAGCTGAAGATAAGGTACGCAAGGCAACCACTTGTCGGTGAAGATCACCGAAACAAACGACTTCGAGACCACGCACAATCCTATCATCAACGGAAAATTCACGGTGCCTAAATAAATCAACCCTTTGCGAACCCCATCACGCAACCGCAGCTTGTCATTCTGAATGCTGGAGAAAATCGGAAAAGTCACTCGACTAACCGTTGCATGCAAGTTTTGAGCTAAGAGATACTGCGTCATCTTTGCACGCGTGTAGAACCCTAACTCAGCGGCCGAGAACACCTTACCAATCACCAAGTCGTACATGTTCTGAAAAACCGTATCGAGCATCCCAGTAGCAAGAAGCTTCGAGCCGAACCCAAACATCGATTGAAGCGAGGACAGACTGAATTTCAATCCCGGTCGCCAACCAACAATTAACCACAGCAAACATACATACAAAGAATTGAAAACCAATTGCTGAACTACCAAGCTCCAAACACCATAACCTCGGTAAGCCAATCCTACTCCAAGCAACCCACTGATTGGCGTGGCAATCGCACTGACGTGAAAGAGTGACTTAAAATCCACCCGCTTCATTAAGATCCTATTTTGAATAGTTCCAAATGAATTGATTACCAAAAGCAAGGACATCCACTTAGCTATCGGTTCGAGTTGTGGCTGCGAATAAAATCTTGCAATCCAAGGCGATGCCAGAAAAATTATGCATGTCCCCAAGGCACCTATCGCGATGTTAAAGTAAAAAACCGAACATTCGTCTAAATGGTTCGCATCGCGTTTTTGGATCAACGCTGCTCCAAATCCACTATCCACCAATGTCTGGGATATGGCGACAAACAACGTCACCATCGCGATCAAACCAAACTCGCTGGGAGATAGCAACCTCGCCAACACAATCGCGAACAAGAAATGCAGAAACTGCTGACCGAATCGCTCGATAGTACTCCAGGTTAAACCCCGGATCGCCGTCTTCTGAAGACTATCACCCATAAAAACCACCCGAGCGAAAAGCGTCGGCAAACACCGATGCATCGCAGAAACCACCCACCAAAAAGCAGAGCCCCTAGCCTTGCATTCAGCACGCTTGACCTCACAAATCTACCGCTAGGTTTGAGTTTAACCGCCAAAGTTTTCCTGCAAAGTCGAAAACGTCGGTTTCACCCTTGGCACCCTAAGCCTTGATCAAACGACCTGCGACAACCCGTCCGGACATCACGTTACGGGTATCGACGATCAGGCTCGCCCAAGCGCCCAACTCGTCGTAGTTCACATTCCGATGCGCAGTGACCACAACCACCACATCCGCCTTCGACACCTCGCTCTTAACCCAAGGAACACTCTTGAGACCCGCCCAATGTCCGTACTCCCGACTGGGCCGAATCTCGGGGATAAATGGATCAAAATAAGAAACGATCGCTCCCTTCGCCGAAAGCTTCTCCAACAACACGTAACTGGGCGACTCGCGATCGTCATCGACATTCGCCTTATAGGCTAACCCAATCAGCAGTACCCGACTCCCCTTTACCGGCTTGCCGACCTCATTCAACGCCTCACTCATTCGAGAGACAACATAGTCGGGCATCGAAGTGTTGATTTCCCCAGCCAATTCAATAAACCGGGTACTCATCCCATACTCTCGTGCCTTCCAAGTCAAATAAAAAGGATCGATCGGAATGCAATGCCCACCCAAACCAGGCCCTGGATAAAAAGGCATGTAGCCGAACGGCTTTGTCTTCGCCGCCTCAATTACCTCCCAAACATCGATCCCCATCGCGTCGTAAACCAACTTCAACTCATTAACGAGCGCGATGTTTACTCCCCGAAAAATGTTCTCAAGTAACTTTGTAGCCTCAGCCACCCTACAACTTGATACGGGCACCACTCGATTCAACGCCGATGAATACAGTTCCGAGGCAACCCGAAGACATTCCGGAGTCAATCCTCCGACAACTTTCGGGATTCGCGCTACATCACTGTCTGGATTGCCTGGATCCTCTCGCTCAGGAGAATAAGCCAAATGAAAATCGATCCCAGCACTGAGCCCTGAGCCCTCCTCAAGCACCTTTCGCAATTCGTCTTCCGTCGTGCCAGGATAAGTCGTCGACTCTAGGACTACTAAAATCCCTTTCCTCAAATGGGGCGCAATCGAACGCCCGGTGGAAAGCACAAACGAAATATCTGGCTCTCGATTCTTTCCGAGCGGGGTCGGCACACAGATTACAACTGCTCGACACTGCGCAACCCTGGAAAAATCAACGCTCGCTTCGAACAAGCCATCCCTGACTGCGGCCGCAACCGCCGGCGAGGGAATGTGATGAATATAACTCTCCCCCTCGTTTAGCCTCGACACTTTTGCTTCGTCGATATCTAACCCAATGACCCGACTCCCCCTTTTGGCAAACTGCAAGCTCAAGGGCAGACCTACGTAACCCAAGCCGACTACTGCCAACGGAAGTTGCATTGCTGATTCCTTAGATCAATTTCAACGCGGATACGAATAAAAAAAGGGGGGCGAATCGCCCCCCCTTCTCGAATTTTCAAATCGCAGCTTGAAAGCCTACTTCTTGCGACGGCGAGCAACTGCTACGCCGAGACCAACCAATCCGAAAACAGCCATCGAAGCTGGCTCAGGAACGACATCACCGTTGAGCTTGATGTCATCCAAGTCCAACGCACGGTTGGTGGTGTTGTTGTCCGACGCAGCCTTGAAGAATCGGAAGTACACGGTCAACGTTTCGCCACCGAAAAGGGAAACACCGGAAAAACCAGTCGAACCAGAGGTGAACGTGGTGCTAGTTCGGTCAAAGGTCGCCAGGGCGGTTTCATTCGCTTCCCCGGTTACCTTGTAGGACACAACAACCGAACGACCCTGATTCGTGGCCGAGTTACGAGCGAGCAATTCCAACGAAGACACCTTGTAGACGTTCCCGTTGGTCGTCGTGTTGGTGAAGGACAAGGACGAGTAACGTGCTGCGAGCGGAGAGCTGGAACCTACGTTATTGAACGTCGAAGTACGCCAAACACCTGCCGTGCTGACGACCTGACGAGCACCATTATTACCATACGTACGGCTTGGGGAACCAGTAGCCGTCGATGGACCCGCGTTCAACATATTCCCAGCAGTGCCCACGATGCCAGCGGCAACAGTACCGCTCGTGTCGGTGGCGAAATCCCAAGTCGAAAGAAGCGCCGCGTTGGCACTCTGAACCGACGCGACCAGCGCCAGCAACAATCCAAAACATCTAACCATGATCAAACCCCCAGAGTAAAGATTCATTTTTCCACACGCACCAAGTCATTCCTGCCACTCTAACCCAACCTGGAATGGCTTGGAGAAAAGCATAGACCTAGGAATATTAACAGATCCGCTATCAGGTGTCAAACCGCATAAGCTCTTTCGACCGAAAAAAGGTGGGGAATTCGCTTTTTTTTGAGGATGTATCGGACATTACAATCGGTTTCCCCAAGCAAAATGCTAGCAATTTGAGCTTTTTTGATTTCAGGCAAAATTTCCATAAGACAAAATTTCTCCGTCAACGGGGACCCCTGGCGGCCAACACGACTCACGCAACACCAACCCGCCCCCATCCCTCAATTTGTGCTTTTCGAAACTCCCCCCAATGTGTATCGTCATAACCGCGTGCAAGTTACCGCCCCCAAATAGCTTCTATACGGGAAAGGAAACCCGAGGTTGGCTTCCTCCACTCATACAAGCTTTTCGATCGAACAGGCTCGCGCGATGCTGCCTTTACTACGGCTAATCGTGACCGACATCTCTCTGTCCCACCGCGAACTCTCCGAGCGACGCTCCACCCTCCGACGAATGCTTCGCGGACACCAGGGAAAATCAAAATTCCAAGTCTACGACCAAGAAATCGCGGAAGTTCAAGATGAACTGAAATCGCAGACGGCAAACCTCGAAGCATACATCGAGGAACTCGAACGCCTCGGGGTTATCCTCCGCTCGGCCCACGATGGGATCATCGATTTCCCCACCGTGATCGACGACCAATCCGCTTTCTTCTCTTGGCAAATGGAACAGCCCGATATCTGTGACTTCCACTGGGCCAGCGAATCCTCCGCCGAACGACGCCCCTTGGCTACCCTGGAATCCGACTAAACCCCACGCGCACGGCCCCCCCCTGACCACTGCTCTCAAGCAGACTCCTTACTTTTAGCAACCGGCACCAGAAGCCCAGAATCCTAAGCGGCCACGACGCGGGCCGACCGCTCACTAAACTCAAAACCAACCGCTGGAATAATCATGGCACTTATTGAACCCAGAACACTCAAAGGATTCCGCGATTTCCTTCCGCCAGCCATGAGGCAACGCGAGCGATTGATGGACATCGCCCGCACCGTCTACCGCCGATTCGGATTCTCCCCCATCGACACCCCCGCCCTCGAACACCTCGAAGTCCTCACCGGAAAAGGCTCCGATGAGACCGACCGGCAAATGTATCACTTCAAAGACAATGGCGGTCGGCCCGTGGGAATGCGATTCGACTTGACAGTCCCCCTCGCTCGCTTTGCCGCCGAACACCTTCATGAAATAGGAACCCCGTTCAAGCGGTATCACATCGCCCCGGTCTGGCGCGGCGAAAGCCCCCAAGAAGGCCGGTTCCGCGAATTCGTACAATGCGATTTCGACACCATCGGCACCACCGGCGTTGTTTCCGATATAGAAACGGCCTTGGTCATCCACGAACTGATGCTCGAAATCGGCATCCGCGAGTTTCGACTCCGAATCAATAACCGCCAAATCCTCTCCGGCTTACTCGACTCATTGAAACTCGCAGATCGCTCCACCGAAGTCCTCCGCGCATTGGACAAACTCGATAAGATCGGCCCCGAAGGCGTCGCGAAAGAACTCCAAACTGCACAAATCAACTCGCCGGAAATCTCCAAGCTTTTTGAGTTCGCCGCCATCCGAGGAAACCACCAGGATGTTTTGACGAAACTCGATGCGCTGCTCAAGGAAAACGAACAAGCATCTCACGGAATCGAGCGACTCAATACGGTCTGCAGCGCCATCCAAGCCGCAGGCGTCCCAAGCGAACGCTTTGAAATCGACGTCTCCATCGCCCGCGGTTTGGATTACTACACCGGAATCATTTTCGAAACATCTCTTCTCGAACTTCCTCAAATCGGCAGCGTCTGCAGCGGCGGTCGCTACGACAACCTCGCTGAACTCTTTACTAAACAAAAACTTCCCGGCATCGGCGCCTCCCTCGGTCTCGATCGACTCCTCGCGGCACTCGAAAAACTCGGCAAACTTCCAGCCCTGTCCTCCAACGCTGACGTCTTTATTCCACTCTTCGACCCAGAGCGCATTGATGACTACTTCGCTCTCGCCGCCATGGTTCGCGCTAACGGATTTTCCGCAGAAATCTTCCCCGAACCAAAGAAACTCGGCGCCCAACTAAAATACGCCGACGCACGCGGCTTCCGTGTCGCCTTAATCGCTGGATCGCGTGAGCTCGATCAAGGCATCGTGCAAATCAAAGATCTCAAAACCCAAGTCGCTACCGAAACTCCTTGGAAACCCGACACCGAGGAATTCCTCGCCAAACTTCGCAACATCCTTGCGATGAACTCAATGCTCTCCTAAGAAACCCCCAAGTCATTCGCCCTACAGCGAAGCTTCTGCATACGACTCGTCGGTCTCCCAAATCCGAACAGATGTAGCTTT
>CAIJIZ010000156.1 GCA_903820735.1 uncultured Pirellula sp. | reverse complement strand
GTTGGAACGTTCGACTCACCAAAAAAGTCACTTGCGACACTTCGACGGGTGCTAGGATCTAGAGTACATCGGCGTGTTCGGCTGCGGCGCGAAGAAAACGGTTCATTGAATCCGATGTGGCCATTGGTGCCAATTCCTAGCAACACCAAGTCGAATCCGCCCGAACGCTGGATCATTTCATCGAAACGCAAACAATGCGTCTCAACTTGGTCCTCCGAAATATTGCCGTCGAGGAAATGAATTTGTCCCTCTGGAATATTGACGTGACGCAGTAAATGTTCCTCAAGCCACGCTTTGTGGGACTGAGGGCTGTAGGATGGCAATCCGTAGTATTCGTCAAGCAAAAACAATTCGACGTTGCTTAAATCGAGCGACTCTTCGCGATGCAAGCGAATCAATTCACGAAAGGTCGTCAAAGGGGTCGAGCCCGCAGGTAACCCGATAGTTGTTCTTTGCCCCAACGCCGTGCGTTCTCGGATCAGTCCAGCGACGATATGAGCTGCGTAATGGGAAAGCTCGTGAATGGTGTCAAAGCAAAATGCAGGAACATTTGTGCCAGATACCGGATGGGCTTTACTCGACCGAACAGGTTGGTCCATTATGATTGAGGATGATTGCTGAGTGGAATTGAATAAGGGGGAGTGCTACAAAAGGCATAGCTAATTTACTACATCGCTGCGATCAGATCACTACCAAGTCAATATGAGGTTGTGATACATCGTTGTGCTGCTGGTACTTTTGCCTGCCGTAGGCCCGCTGAAAATTTTCGAGCGTTCGAGAATCAAATTGTAACCGATGTTAACTTAATGCATTGGGGGGATTCTCCCAAGTCCAATCCTGGTTCGCAGCATCGGATTGAGCCCCTTCCCACGGCCACTTTTAGGAATTTGCAAATGCAAACGATCTCCCACGCCGCGATCGAGAAGACTTACGCCCAAGCGTACCATGAGGCGAGATTGATCCTCGCATTGCTTAGCCAAAACAACATGTGTTTAGTGGCTGCCGAAAGCTGTACCGGCGGATTATTGGCTTCCTTTCTCACCTCGATTCCTGGTGCGTCGCAACACTTTTGTGGATCGCTAGTCGTCTACCGCGATGACTCGAAATCGCAATGGCTCGGCGTCGAGAAAAAACTCTTGGATGATCCCATGATCACTTCGGTCAGCTCGCAAGTCACCGAAGCGCTTGCTCTGGAAACCCTCAGTCGCACTCCCGAAGCTTCTTTAGCGTTTGCCGTCACGGGACATCTCGGCCCCAATGCGCCTGCCAACCAACTCGGAATCGTCCATATGACGGTTGTATTCAAGCAGTCCAACGAGTGCGATTCGCTAACCGAGCAACTTCTGATTCCATGCGAACCGTCAAACCCTTTCCAGACTCGGGTCCTGATGCAGCATTGTGCGACGCTACACGCACTGGAGTTCTTGCGTCAAAAGATCGAAGCCCGATTTGCAGTTTGAGCGATACTCTCATCCACTGAATCGCCAGGTGACATGCTACAATTGTCGAGCTGACTTGATTTTGTAATTTTTTGACTCCTATTAGCTCCGCCCAAGCTAAGGTGCCACCCTAATACGACACTTAACCCTAAAGGCATTTCTATTTTGAGTACTCACTCTACCCTTTTTCAGTTTTTCTCTGGCTTCTCTCTGTCGCTGTGCATGTGTCTTCTCCCTACTTCTTGGCATTCTCAATGCAGCGGTTCAGGGGTTGGTGATGGTTTTGATGCGGGCTGTGGTGCTCAAACGCAAGAACCCGAGCAAGTTCCTTTTGAACGGATTCCGATGGATCGTTATCAAAACTTTCTCAAAAACTGGGATGATGCCAAAGTACCAGTTCTTGTGGCACTTATTAGAAATCCCAACGAATACGACCAATTGTTCGGAGCCGCTGCTGTGATCGGCAACCGCAAGGAATTCGCTCCACCGAATGAATTCTACTCTCGCGAACAACTCTTGGTCGTCTCAAGGGTCATCGCCGCTACCGGCGAACCGGAAAAAGTGCTTGCGGTCGATCGACTTGTCGCTGACGGACCTCGCTTGACTCTCTCCTATCACTTCAAAGCTCCCAAGGAGCCTGCGACATCCCAGCAAAAAGTTTGGATGACTCTGAGGCTTCCCAAAAAAGACTACACCTCGGTTCGCTTCGTCGAGAATGGAAAAGAAGTCGGAACCCTCGATGTCGCGGCAGGGCAATTCACCATTCCAGTTGCTACTGCTCCTGCCGAATAATTGCTTGTGCGTTCGTATAAAATTACCAGTAACTCCAGTTTGCCAGGGCCCCCCCGATGTCCTCTTCTGATCCACGCTCCAATTCTGACCCACTCTCCAATTCGGAAATCCCTCAATCCATCCACCCCATCCACCAAAAGGGTAAAGAGGAAGCTTTAGCTGGTGAAAATCGCGCTCCGACTGGTAGGGAAGTCAATGTCTTTGAACCGAGACTACCTAATGAGCTTCCGGGGGCCTTTGATCCAAAGGCGATCGAGCTGAATACTCAACAAAAATACCGACCTCTCCGGGTATGGCTACCGTTGATCAGCCTACCTCTGATGGCCTTCATGCGGTTCGTACCTGATCTTGTTCCGAACGGTCCATCGATGATTTGGATGGCCAGCGCTTTTGGCCCATTTCTCGTCGGTTTGCTCATCATGATCTGGTGGTTGTTTCTCAGTCGCGCTCGATGGATCGAACGCATTGTCGGCATCTTAGGACTCGGAGCCGCCGTTGCGATCGAACAACTCGTCTGTCACGAGTCGATGCGTGGTCCACTTCTTATGGTAATGACGATTCCGATGGCGATCGCTGGCTTTGCCATCGGTGCGATTCTTTTCCGCAATACACTTTCAATGGATCGAACACGAATCGCGATTGGATTTGCTCTCGCTGCCGCCCTTGTCTCAGCTTTGCTACGCACCGATGGCGTTTGGGGGAACTTCGCTTTTGGGCTCGACTGGCGATGGACAACTTCTTCAGAAGAACTTGCAATGCGAGAGATTCGCCAAGCAGAAAAAATGTCGGGCCCCAATGAAACCTCCCAAGCATTCCTCGATGCGCTCTCGGCCCCGCAATGGCCGGGATTCCGCGGACCAGAAGGAGCCAGCCGGCAATCGGGAATCGTCTTCTCGGATGACTGGAGTGCGAATCCTCCTGTCGAAGTCTGGCGCAGCCGTATCGGACCGGCTTGGAGCTCCTTTGCCGTCGCCGGCAATCGACTATTCACACAAGAACAGCGCGAGGATAAAGAGGCAGTCGTCTGCTACGATGCAGCGACTGG
This sequence comes from uncultured Pirellula sp., assembly GCA_903820735.1. Lineage (GTDB taxonomy): Bacteria > Planctomycetota > Planctomycetia > Pirellulales > Pirellulaceae > JBKCUI01. The sequence goes on along the minus strand of CAIJIZ010000156.1, from coordinate 10,044 downwards.
ATTACCGATTTGGGATTTCAACACCCCTTCACGTTTCTTTGAATCTCTGGGAGGACTCGGCCCAAGGGCCACGCCGACTCTTGCAAATGGCTCCGTTTTCGCTCTCGGCGCAGAAGGTATCCTCGTGCGGATCGATGCGATAACTGGCAAACTGATTTGGAAAGCCGATCTCAAGGAGGTTTCGGATCGCATTGCACCTCCGATGTGGGGATTCTCCTCTTCTCCATGTGTCGAAAACGGAGTGGTTATCGTTCATGCCGGTGGTAAAGGTGACAAAGGAATTGTCGCGTTTCGAATCGATGATGGTCAAGTCGCTTGGACCGCATCTGCCGGCGAGATGTCCTATAGTTCAGTGCAAAAAGTTCAACTCCTAGGCCAGCCTTACCTCTGCCTGCTGTCGAACTTGGGAATCCACCTTTGGGATCTCAACGGAAAACCGGTGCTCGATTACGAATTCGTCCATCAAGGATATCGAGCGCTTCAAGCCCAAGTGATCGATGGCAACAAGCTTCTTGTTCCCGCTGGTATGGGAACCGGAACACGACTCGTTGAATTCAGCCAAGGCTCTGACGGATTGGTCGCAAAGGAGCTATGGACTTCCAAAGACATGAAGCCTGATTACAACGATCTGCTTGTTCACAAGGGAAATATCTATGGATTCGATAACGCCATCTTCGCTTGCATCAGCCTCGAGGACGGGAAACGTCGTTGGAAGGGTGGACGTTATGAGAAAGGACAAGCCTTTCTGCTTGCCGACTCTGACTTGATCCTTGTTATCAGCGAAAAAGGTGAGCTTGTTTTGCTGCGAGCTACTCCTGAGAAACTCATGGAGATTGGCAAGATAGAAGCGTTGCACGAGAAGACTTGGAATCACCCAGTAGTGGTCGGGGATAAGCTGTACTTGCGCAATGCCGAGGAAGTCGTCTGCTATCAGTTGCCAACTGCTAAGCCACTGCCGAGTACTATTGGGTCGGAGAGCGATAAAGAGCAACAAAATTCGCAATGAGGATTAACAGCCCACCGACGACTAAGCCGAAAGTTAATTGCTCGTTGTGATGCTTGATCCCTGACAGGATCGAGAGCAGTCCGGGCAAGAACAATGCCCAGCTCGAAGCGAAGACCGGTTCCAAACTGTAGATTACCGCGGCTTGGGATGCCGTGACATAAGGCTGGTATTTGTTCATCCATCCGAATGCCACCAACGAGCAGAAGACGGCAAGCAGCCCCAAAGAACTCAGAAAGATCGGCTTGAGCGACAACTCAGTCCAGTCCCGAAGCTCCATTCCTTCGACTCCGATTCCGGAACGAAGAGGGGTCCCCAAGAGTAGGCCGATCGTCAGCCATCCGAGTAGAGCAGCTGTCAGGAACATGCTGGGTGTGACCGCTACGGAATCGATCCGTTTCCCGTAGTGATCCAAGAACAAGACTTGAAATGCGAAGAACATCGATCCAAGCGTTGTTAGAGTGTCGCCGAGAGTCCAGCGATCCGCCGCATCTTCGGCGAGTTGGAATCCAGCTGGAGTCCAGACAATCAATCCGGTCAGTACGATGACACCGATCACGGCGAGTACGATTCCTGAGACCATCCATCGGTTGGGATATTTTCGAAACACCAAAGCTCCGAACAAGGGAGTAAAGACGGCCGTCAGACTTGTTAGAAACCCACTTCGCGATGCTGGGATGCTTGCAAGTCCAATGACTTGTAGGACTAGGCCGAAGTAGAACATCACACCTATGTAGAAACCTGCTTTCCATTCCTGACGGGTGGCTCTGCGTACGAGTCCATTCCAAACAATAAAAAGCAAGCACAGTGCGATGGAAAATCGTGTCGCAATCATCCAAGCGGACGCCAGGACACGAAAGGATGTCGACTCTTTTCCAGGGGCGATGGCGAACTGCAAGTCGCTCATTTCATTCAAGACCTTTACCACCGGGAACGAAAATCCCCAAAGGCCGTTGACCAGGATTAGTGCTAGGACCGGAATCCAAGGAAATGGACTAGCAGCGTCGCTTGGAGCGGGATTGCCATCGGATTTCGCAGTCATGTTTATCCATTTCCGAGCGAGGAGCTAGCTTGTGCGAGAGTGCAGCAGCGTTGCATGGTCTGCATGCTGGTTCGCAAGATCGCATCCACACCTGGCGAATAATCGAATACTTCGACACTTACCCAACCGCCGTACTGGACGTCATGCAAAGCTTGAAAGATGGGCGCTTGGTCGATATCCCCCATGCCTGGTCCAAGTTTATTTGGGTCGTTCGCGTGAAAGTGCAGCATCAGGTCAGCTTGATCCCGGATAATCTTATCGATCGCAATTCCTTCGGTGCTCATGGCTTTTACGTCCAAATGCAATCCGACGGCGGGGCTTCCGATCGCTTCGATCATCGAGCGGGCTTCAGAAGCATGGTTAAGAAAGTTTCCTTCTTGAGGTCCGAGCGGTTCGATCGCTAAACGGACGTTCGATGCGAGTAAATCTGGAACGACTCTTCGCAGGACATCCAGCGCATTGTCGACAGCTTGTGCGTGGGTCATCGGGGCTACGAAATTGCGCTGAGCCGGAGAGCCCAGGACCATCAGCGTGCCACCTAGATCCGAGCATAACTCGATCAATTGCTTAAGGTAGTCCGCAGTTTTTCCTCGCACTGCTACATCGTCAGTCGTAAGGTGAAACCCAGCAGTTTTTGCGAGCAGCCAATGAAGCCCGATGATTTCCATCCCAAGGTCGCTTACCATGGATCGGTATTCACGACGTGCGAGGGGTGAAATGTCTTGAGCGTAGGTGCCGAGGGTAAACGGAGCGACTTCTACTCCCGTGTAGCCAAGCTCCTTGGCGAGTTGAAGCCCCTCGCGATGGGAGGTGCCTTCGAAAGTTTCATTGCATATGGCAAATTTCATCGATGATTTCCTTGGATTCGTGCCGCTAAGCTCACACTCTTGCAACCAGCTTACTCGTACGGATAGCTTTTAGCGACCTCATCGCAATCTCCGGCGATCTGGCAGCAAACTCGCCAGCAAAGCTTTGAAGGTACACCGAAACTGCAAACCGATTAAGCTTCCATGGAGGTATTCGCATGTCCGATGGGTGCTATAGAGCCCTAGTCGTGCTAGACTAACAATCCCTGTGAGACTTTCACTGCCGCTGGGACTTGTACAGCCATTGGGACTTGCGGGGGCTATTAAACTTTCATGTAGCCGGCATTGGAACACTTTACCATAGTTCGTGTTGAACGATAGTTCCAACTTGCACTGTCCCAAACCCGCCGTCCCAAACCCGCCGTCCCAAACCCGCCGTCCCAAACCCGCCGTCCCAAACCCGCCGTCCCAAACCCGCAGTACCAAATACTTAAACCCAATACCTACTGAATCCGATTTGCGAGGAGTTTTAGACATGCCACTCTACGAGTATCGTTGCCAAGACTGTAAGAAAGACTCCGAGATTTTGGTCCAAAGCCTAGCTTCTAAGCCTCAATGTCCTGAATGTGGCTCTAGAAAATTGGAGAAGCAGTTAAGCGTTATCGGTTCACCTGTGATTCAGGGAGGGGGACGCTCGAATTCCGCAGGTGGGGACGAATCGGGTACCTGTGGAAAACCGCAGTGCGCTAGAGGATGCATGTTCGGAAACTAATCATGTGCTTCCCATCCGCAACCATCACTCGCGTTCTCTGGCTGTCGATCTTGCTCCTGCCAATTCTCGGTTGTCGGGGGTGTGATTCGCAGCGCGCGAATCGGAATGAATCACAAGGGGATAAAGAAAAGAATCAAAAGCAACGATTGGTTGCGGATGAACTGCGAACGTTGCCTTACTCTGCGGAAATCGTTGGGAACTCCATCAAGCCTGGGCATTGGTATCAAACGCGGCACAAGCTGAAAGCAAATTTCGGCGACGAAGCATTGGTCGCCTCTCTCTTCGAGATCGATCGCGACGAAAATCCTATTCCGCCTTGGACTCAAGGCATACCGATGCAGTTCGAACGCAATTTGTCACTGGCCAAGGGTCAGGAGAAGACGATTGAGCTCAAGGTGCTACAGCCTGAGAATATTCGCATCACGGATCCCTCCGGCGTTACCAATCCAAACGCCTCGATCTTTACCCGTTATGCGCTGCGATCGATCGGTTCCCCATTGCTTGAGGAATCTTTTTTGCTCAAGCCCATGTCACCCTACCAATACGACATGTTGGTCCTGAGTCGTGAAGTATCACCTTTTACATTCTGGCGGGGGCTCGATTGCATCGTTTGGCCACTTTACGAACAGGATGGCAAGTTTCGCGTAACGCCACATCGTATTATCGACATTTCAGAAGAGGAGTTGCCCAATAGTTTTCCGAACCAGTTGGCGACGATGACCAGCATTTCCCATATTGTGCTTAACGATGCGAGTGTCAGCAGGCTAAATGAAGAACAGCAAACAGCATTTCGCGACTGGATTCACTTCGGGGGTACTTTGATCATCAATGGTCCCGAGGCACTCGGTAGCGTTGAAGGTTCCTTCTTGCGATCACTCGCACCTCTCGAGCAAACCAGCCCTGGAGAGTTCTCTAATGAAATGATCGATTCGCTCAATAATTCCTGGAGTTTGCGGTTTTCCAAAGGAGAGCGAATCCCATTTGCCAGCGAAGTGCTACGAAGCAAGGCGATGCAAATACCTTTACTGAAAGGGACGCTTGCGACCGCACAGACCGACCAAGCCAACAGCGAAGGAAACGCTGCTTGCGAGGCTCGTTGGGTACAAGATCTCGAAGGACTCGTCGCCGAGCGATTTGTTGGTCAAGGCCGTATCGTGATGACCGCATTCCCCATGAACAATGCGATGTTCGTCAATTGGCCTTCCTATAGCGCGATGATTCATAACGGCATATTGCGAAAACCAGCACGAACCGCATCCCTAGGATTAGAGCCCAGAGTCGAGTATGTAGAGCCTTATGCCGGCTCCGAAATGAACCCCTCGCATAACACTCGGTTGCGGATCTGGGCGCGGGATCTAGATGACTCGACGATGCGCAACCGAGGCGAGGTGCTGTCAACTTCCGCGAAGAGTGAGTTGGAGCCAAAGACAAAACCAAAACAATCGAGTTACGGGGCATGGAATAGCCGCTCGCGTATAGTCGAAAATGCCACCGAGACGCTTCGAGCAAGTTCCGGAATCAACGTCCCGCTTGTCAATTCGGTGATCAAGTGGCTGGCGGCTTATCTCTTGGTGCTTGTGCCCCTGAACTGGATCGTGTTCAGGCTGCTGGGGAAATTGGAATATGCTTGGGCTGCCGCCCCTATCATCGCAGTCGCTGGCGTATTCTTTATTGCTCGAGGGGTGCGACTCGACGTTGGTTTCACGCGTAGCCATACATCGATCGAATTTCTAGAGCTTCACAATAACTACCCGCGAGGAGTTCTTTCTTCCTATCACGCTCTGTATACATCCCTGACGACCAATTACAGTGCCGTTTTCCCGGACGGTTCGCTCGTTCCAGACGATCAATCAACCGCCAATGATTCGATCGACTTACTTCGAGGAACGAAAGCGAACGGAGTCATTACTCCCATGCCATCGCATGTGCAGCGAAGCGTAAGCGATCGCGGAAAACTGCTGGAATATCGAATCGCCGACGAGCGAGGAAATGGCCTTCAAGCATTTCCCGTTCTCTCGAATACAACAGGGTTGGTGCAATCCGAGGAGATGATTCAACTGCCAGGCACCATTCATTGCGTGCTGGCTGAGTCGAATTCAGAAAGTGACAAGTATCGCTGGTCAGTTACCAACACCTCGGATGTCCCCTTGAACGATCTAGCGATTTTAGGAATCGACGACCAAGGAGAATTTCAAATCGGTTCGGTAAATCTCGTCGAGTCGCAGTCCACGATCGAAGTCGTTACCGAAGTAGAGCCGGAGAACATTCGTTGGCTAAAGAATTGGGGAAGCCAACCTGAGCAAAATTCAGAAGGCAAGGAAGAGAGTCAGTTCAGCAGGCGGCGAAACAAAGAGGAGCAACCCGAACCTTCAGAGCCCGTCAATCAAGCATTACCCTTGGGTGGATTCCTACGAGACATCTGCGAGCGCTACCCGTTGGGCCCGAATGAGTGGATAGCTGTTGGGTGGACCGACAAAAAGCTAACCAATCTGCAAATCACCCCTCAAACTCTTCAAAGCAGTTCTCGAACCATCGTGTTGCTCCACATTCGTCCACCGGAATTGCAACCGGTTGCGCATGATCAAAGACTTTATGTCCCCGCGCCCGAATCTCTCGATGATGAACTCTAAAACCCCTCGCGGACGCTTGGCACCCTCTCCCACCGGCGCCCAGCACTTGGGTAACGCGCGGACTTTCTTAGTCGCATGGCTGGTCAATCGTACCGCTAATGGAAACCTGACGCTACGCATCGAAGACCTAGACACCCCACGAACCAAATCGTGGGCCAATGCTCAAGCCATCGAAGACTTGCAATGGCTGGGACTCGATTGGGATGATGTCGCACCACTGCAATCCGTTAATACTGATCGCTACGAATCAATACTTCAAATCCTTCGCGATCAAGAATTGCTTTACCCTTGCACTTGCTCCCGGAGTGACATCGAAGCCACTGCATCAGCCCCCCATGAAGCCACCTTAGATGGAACTGTTTATCCCGGCTCGTGTGCGTCTCGGTCCGCTGGTGATGCAATCGATCTTCAATCTTCTGGTGTTAAGTTCGCTTGGCGATTTCGGATGCCGAAGCTAATCAGCGAATGGGTAGATGATTTTTATGGCTCCCAACGTCTCGATGCCAAAACATTGCTCGGGGATTTTATCGTGGCCAGAAATTATGGGCCCGTCGCTTATCAACTGGCTGTCGTTGTCGACGACCACGATCAAGGGATCAATCAAGTCATCCGCGGGGATGATCTTATTTATAGCACCTACCGCCAACTCGCCATTTATCGCGCTTTGAACTGGCCCGAACCAAATTGGTTTCACGTGCCCTTGGTTGTGGGTTCCGATGGTAAAAGATTGGCTAAGCGGCACGGCGACACCCGGCTGTCCAGATGGCGAGAGCTGGGCGTCAAACCACAGGTCCTGCTCGGGCATCTTGGCTGTTCGCTGAAGTTGACCGACTCACCCATGCCGCTAAGCGCTGCGGAACTGTTGGATATCGCGAAGAGCAACCCGCAGTGGAGGAGGCAGATTCCCACCGAGCCTTGGACACCACCCGCGTTTTAGTACCTTGGGCCTTTGGGTAGTTTGCTGGTTAAACGATCAGCACTCGCCTGATTGCGAATACTTCTTTTCGAACCTGGGTACAATTTCATTGACTGCGAGTACAAGTACTACCAGGCACGGTAGCCTACTTCCCTTCGCCACATTCACTCCTGAAAACCGGATTTAGGCTGCCTCGATGAAGCGGCTTCCGTAGGATTTAGGGATCTAATAAAGCTGGGTTTGAAGTTAGTGAGTCCTATCCTATTTTTCCGAAATCTCTTGGAATAGGGCATTTACTCTGCTATAGTTTGCTGTGGTTGCGACTTTGTGACCCCTTAGCAGCGGGTTTTGGGAGTTTGGTTTTCCAGTCTCTTCTTCGTTGCTAAGCCCTCCGGTGTTTCACGTCAGTCCTTACCAACCTGACTTTTCTTCTCCTATGTGCGGCGACCTCTGCCGTGCGGGGGCCGGCGTGAAACACTTGTTTTTTCTTCCTTTGTGTCCCCGCGTATTTTGAAAACCCTTTAATTTCGACCTTTTTACTCGGAGCCTCGTTGCGTCTATGAGTCAATCGACCCCAGAACCGAAACCATCAGCTTCCCGCCGTGGATTCCTTCAATCCTCCGTTTTAGCCGGCACTGTCGCTGCCACACTTCCTATCGCTCGTTCCGCTCACGCGCAAGGCAGCGATGTGATTCGACTCGGACTCATCGGTTGCGGTGGGCGTGGGACGGGTGCCGCAGGGCAAGCTCTTGATACGAACAGTGAATCGAATCGCGTCAAGCTCACGGCAGTTGCGGATCCCTTCAAGTTCCGGGCTGAAAATGCACTGAAGGAACTGAAAAACAAACACAAAGACAACGTTGACGCAAAGGCCTTCATCGGAGTCGATGGCTTCAAAGAAGTTCTCGCATCCGATGTCGATATGGTCATCTTGACCAGCCCTCCGGGATTCCGCCCGCTTCACTTCGAAGCAGCGGTGAAGGCCGGGAAGCACGTTTTCATGGAAAAGCCCGTGGCAACTGATGCACCTGGGGTGCGACGTGTTCTCGAAGCGAACAAGATTGCCAAGGAAAAGAACCTAGCCGTGGCGGTCGGACTGCAACGCCACCACCAATCCGACTATAAATCCACCATCAAAATGCTCCATGAAGGGGCTATTGGGGATATCATCCTGACCCGAGCTTACTGGAATGGTGACGGCGTTTGGACACGCAATCGTCAGCCCAACCAGACCGAATTGGAATATCAGTTGAATAACTGGTACTACTTCAACTGGCTAAGCGGCGACCATATTTGCGAACAACACATTCACAACCTGGACGTGATCAACTGGTTGATGAATGGCCCACCTGTGGAAGCCCAAGGCCAAGGTGGTCGTCAAGTTCGAACCGGAGAAGAGAGTGGTCAGATCTTCGATCACCACTTTGTGGAATTTACTTACTCCAATGGGACGAAACTGTTGAGCCAATGCCGACATATTCCAGGCTGCTGGAACTCCGTGAGTGAATTTGCTCACGGAACGAATGGCTGGTGCGATATCGGTGGCGGAAAGATCTACAACAAGAATAACGAAGTTGTATGGAAGTCCCCGAATGGCGAGAACGGATGGGCACAAGAGCACGTCGATCTCTTCGCCCAGATCCGAAGGGGCGAGATTCCCAATGAAGGTGACTACGGCGCGACGAGCACCATGACCTCGATCATGGGCCGTATGGCGACTTACAGTGGCAAATTGCTCAAATGGGATCAGTGCTTGAACAGCAATATCGCTTTGGCTAATTTCGATGCTATCGACTCGTTTGATGACGAAGCTCCGATCAAGCCTGACGAAAAGGGACGCTATTGGGTTCCAGTTCCAGGCCAAGACGGGGATTTGGTGGTTTAGTTAGCCAGAGTAGAATCCTAATTGTTCATCTCCCTTCAGCCCGTGTGGCAGCCTCTCTCATCGCCGACAGAGGCGAACTGCCACGCGGGCTGATTTTCTTTCGCCACCTGTTTTTCCTCTCTTAGGGTGGACGTAGAGGCGGTTGCAGGGTACCGTTGAGTTCGTACCTATGTTCGTGCAATACCCTTTTCCCCAATTGTTCATCGCGTTGAATTCAAAGCGCTGAGCTCAACCCGCCATTGTGCTGCTATGACATCCAAGCCAACTTCGAATGCTTCAACGAATGCTTCAACGTCACATTCCATCCGGCGGGCTCATTACGATGATTTGGAAGGAATCCAGCAGCTACTGCAACCCTTCGTCGAGCAACGGAAGCTTCTTCGACGCATGCAATCCGAACTGATTCTGCTTATGGCAAACGGGTTCGTTGCAGAAGTCATCGAGAGTGGGAAGGCAGAAATCGTCGGGTTCGCAGCCGTAGAGATCTACTCTCGGAAACTCGGTGAAATTCAGTGCTTAGCAGTGAAAGATGGGTATCAAGGCCGAGGCATCGGAAGCGACTTGGTCAAAGCCTGTGTAGACCGTGCTAAAGACAAGGGGATCCTCGAAGTCATGGCGATCAGCGCTTCGGATGAATTCCTGCGCAAACTAGGCTTCGATTACTCCTTGCCAGAGCAGAAGCGAGCGTTGTTCTTCCAGCTTCATTCACGCGACGATATCTTTCGCGACACGCTCGAGAACGACGAGCAAGACTAGATCACAAAACAGTTCGCCGAGCGTTGGGAGAGCTTGCATCCTCGCGCTAAATACCGTCAAATCGAGATATGGATTGGTACGCGGAGATGTGGTTTTTGAGCAGCAAATTGTCACCTTCGAGAGGAGGGGAGCCAAGACCTCTCCGAAGTTTGGCCCTCTGTGGCCGTGCGAGGGGTGCGGATGGCTCACGCAAAGAAGCAAAGACGCAAAGAAAACCGCGAACCGGTTTGTGTG
>CAIJIZ010000155.1 GCA_903820735.1 uncultured Pirellula sp. | reverse complement strand
TCAAGGAAACGATCCAAGAAATGACTCAACGCTACGGCAAATGGAACGTCCCTTGGGGACAAATCCACGTCGTCGGACGCGGCGGAATCTACTTCCCTGCTCCCGGCGCTGACTACAACTCCGGCGACAAAGAAGCCAACTTCTCGGAAACACTTCTCGATGTTCGAAGCGTGCCACTGAAAGATCAACCGGGCATTCAAGTCGCAAACAGTGGCTCGATGGCAATGATCCTGATGTTCTTTGATCCATCCGGCGTGCGTTCCTTTACTTGTACCCCCTGGGGCCAATCTGCACATCCACAGTCTCCCCATTACATCGACCAAGCTGCCGCTTTGTATTCCCGCCGAAATATGAAACCGACTTGGTGGTCGATCGATGAAGCTCGCGCTAATGCAGAATCGACTAAATCAATGAACTTGCCAAATCCCTAACGCCAAGCAAATCGAGTCCGTTCAGACCATGAAAAAAGCACTCGCGTTTACCCTTTTAGCTGCTTGCGCATCGATCATCCTTTACTGGATGTTCCAAGTTGTTCCACCGGCAGACAAACTTCCATCTACTCCTAGTCTCACCAACGGGTCACCCAACGCTCCATCCCCCCCTGAACAACCAGTAATAACCCAAAGCTCTCTGAACTTCGAAGATCCTCGCCTTACGTTCGATTCTCCATTTCGAAATATTCGCCCCGACATTAAGTATCTAGGTGACGCTAGCTGCTTGGATTGCCATCAAGCCCTCTGCACCACGTTTCACCAACACCCAATGGGTCGCTCTGCGATCCTCGCTGGAGCCGACAATTTGGAGAACCTTGCGCCAGAAGCGATGAATCCTTGCCAAGTTGGCCCCTATGAATTGAGCGTCCGAATAGAAAACGGGCAGATGATTCACTCTCTGACCGCACAAACATCCGACGGTGAGAAATTACCCAAAACGGACCTGCCCGTTACCGTCGCAATCGGCTCGGGGACCAGAGGTCGCTCCTACCTAACCTACGACGGAGATGCTGTATGGCAAAGCCCGGTGAGTTGGTTCAGCACCAATGGACGCTGGGACGTCTCCCCTGGTTTCGATCTCGGAGGGGCCACACAGAGACCAACCATATCGAACTGCTTGTTCTGCCACGTCCAAGAACACAAAGCCCTGGACAACGCAATCAATCGCTACGAACTTCCTCTTAGCCCCACGCAACTTTCGATCGGTTGCGAACGATGCCACGGTCCAGGTGAACTGCATGTCAAAGAGCGCACTGAAGGATTGGAGAAAACCATCGCAAATACGATCGCAGAAACGCAATCGAAGGAAGCTATCGACACCAGCATCGTTAATCCAAAGCACCTCTCAAACGACCTGCAACTCTCCATCTGCGCTCAATGCCATCTTGCAGGTAAAGCCCGCGTCGTTCGTCAAAACCGCGAAGAATCGGAATTCCGACCCGGCATGCCTCTGGAACTATTCGTCAATGCCTATGTCGCGCACCCAGATGCCAAATTCAAAAACAAAGCCGTTGGACACTTCGACCAAATGCTCCAATCGCAGTGCCGACTTCCAGACGGCACGAAACTGCTATGCACAACTTGCCATGACCCTCATGAGAAATTCGCCCCAGAAGAAGCTGAACGAAAATACTTGCAGGATTGCAAATCATGTCACCAAGATCGGCAATGCAGCGCCCCAACCGAACTTAGGGAAAAACAACAAGACCACTGCATACGCTGCCACATGCCCACCAATAGCAACACAAATATCGCTCACACAAGCTTGACTGACCACCGTATTCTGCGAGATCCAACGATTTCAATCGCCGTTAGCAACGACCTCGCGGACGTTCCCGTCCTCGTCCCCTATTTTCAAAGCGAGTTGCTAAGTCCTGAAGAGCGCGGACGAAATCTCGCCATTGCTCTATCCAAGTTCTCCGAGAAAATGCCAGCCACTTTACCGATCAAGCAGCGATCTGTAACTACATCCAAAGAGCTACTCTCGAAATCTCTTGAACTATGGAAAAATGACACCGACGGTTGGCTTGCGCTCAGCTCCCTTGAAATGGGAGCCGGTAATTCCCAAGGTGCAATTCAAGCCTTACAGTCTGCGATGAGAGCAAATCCGAAAGACGAAAACGTATTGAGCCTGCTCGCCTTCATGGCTGAGAGCTCCGGACGATTGGAGTTGGCTTTAGGTGCGCTGAATGATCTCATCGCCGCGAATCCATCAAGCCAAGACTATCGACTTAAACGCATGGTCATGTATGTATCTGGCGGTGACTTCTTCCAAGCGGAGGCTGAATGTAGGGAACTCCTGCGAATCAATCCTTTGCAGCCAACAGCGAGGCTGGTCCTCGGCATGTGCCTGTACGGAGCAGGTGAGAAAAAAGCTGGACGCAAAGAAATCGATATCGCTCTGAATCTTGCCACTTCCCCACAGCAACGCGATGCTATCCAAGGCTGGTTCGACCGTTTCGTAGCATGGCAAGCCAAGTCCCAATAATCTTCGTGATATTCGCCCAACTTGATCTCAATGCCCCAATTCTCATATGACATTAATCGCCCCCGTAGTCCTAAAGCCCCAAACACAGAGACATCTTGAGCAAGCCCTTACCTCCATTCGCGAATATGAATGCTGGCGATTAAACCGATATCTCGCAATCGACGATGCAAAACGAGGTAATATCCAACACTTTGGCGGTTCAACGGCCCTCGGTTTTAATGATGTCGGATACTTGTTTGATGACCTGCAACTGTGTGATGCGCATGATGTCGACGAGCACGGTTGGTGTTGCCAAACGCAATTTCATCAGTGGAATAAGTGAGTGAC
>CAIJIZ010000154.1 GCA_903820735.1 uncultured Pirellula sp. | reverse complement strand
GGATACGAAGACATCCGCTCAGGAAATGCACTGATGTACTACCCTGAATCCAACGTGCTCGTTCCGCGTGTGGTGGATCCGAAATCCCGGACGCCGATGTTCAAAAACATCATCGTTACCGTCACGAAAAAACCGGTCAGCTAAACGATTTTAGGGATTCGGTGTCGAATCCTCCGGTGGAGTTTCAGGTCCTCCACTACGCTCCTTCCAAATCGGCTTTCGACGCCGAGCCTTGGGATGGTGCGTAGGATTGAATTGATCGATCGTCTCTTCTTCCAACCGAAAGCTCAAGGGCTTTCGTGGCTCCTGGACGATCGTCGCTTCGAGTTTCTGCTGATTGATTCGAAGCAATTCATCGATTTCAAATTCAACATCCTGACCGATTCGAATCCACTTGGGATTGATATTCGTCAGCGAGGAAAAATGAAAGAAGACATCCTCGCGAAAATGCTCGCTTCGGATGAAACCAAATTTCCTGTCAGTGACGACCTTGACTATTTGACCAATACGCATGGGGATCCGATCACGGACAACTTACGAGGATCTGGGATTCGATTGGATACGTCCAACACTGCTCTGAAATATTTTTCGACGTCTTGCCACCGCTTCTGCGGCACGAGTATCAGCGGCGGACTCTTCGGCTGCTTTAGCCTTGGCCTTCAAGTCTTCCAGGTTCGCTTGGCAGTACCTACATCCAAGTGTTTCGATATGGAACTGGATGTATTGTGCGTTCTGATCAAGCATTGCACCGAGGAGGAAGCTACCTAAGGCTTCGCGGCTCGGGCAACTGAGTCGGTGTCGCCGCCAGATATCCCCGATGGAATGGACTCCGACATCGCGTTGGGCAATCAGCTGTGTGAGCCTTTGGCGTAATTGCGGTTCATTGCGAATCGCAAGTTCCACTTCGACCATCTTTTCGTTGGCCAGTGATTCATCGAGATAAGCAAGGAGAACCGGGTCGGAGATCATGGGCTATCCGCTGTTGCGAAGTGATCCGACGGCGAGCGTAACATTCTGACCACCAAAACCGAAGCTATTGTTTAGCGCGACGCGAATCTTCGACTGCCGAGCGACATTCGGGATGTAATCCAAATCGCAGTCTGGATCAGGGTTCTCTTGGTTAATCGTTGGGGGCAGAATCCCGTCGCGAATTGCCAATAAGCAGACAATCATTTCGGTTGCTCCTGCAGCAGCGATCAAATGCCCCATCATGCTCTTAGTACTCGAGACGGGTGTGATTTTCGCGCGTTCGCCGAAGACACCTTTACAAGCGAGGGTCTCCGTTCGATCGTTAACGGTCGTGCTCGTCCCGTGTGCGTTGACGTATCCGATTTCTTCCAAGCTTAGTTTTGCATCCGCGATGGCTTGTTTCATACAACCGATAGCGCCACGGCCTTCGGGGTGAATGTCCGTGATGCGATACGCATCGGCGGTGCTACCGTAGCCGAGGACTTCTCCAAAAATCGGTGCGCCACGGCGTCGGGCGTGCTCGTATTCTTCGAGAATTACGATTGCCGCCCCTTCCCCTAGTACGAATCCATCGCGATCGCGATCAAAAGGTCGAGATGCTCTCGTTGGATCATCATTGCGTTGCGAGAGGGTTGTTAGCAGACTAAACCCGGTGAGTCCAAAGGGATGGATCATCGAGTGACACCCCCCGGCAATCATCGCATCGGCATCTCCGGCTCGGATCAACTCGGTGGCTTCGCCGACCGCTTGACTGCTCGCTGCGCAAGCGGTCAAGCAATTCGAATTGGGGCCTTGAGCATCGAAGAAGGCCGCTAGGTGTGCGGCCGGCATGTTCGGTTCTTGTTCCATCTCTTCGCGTGGGTTCATCAACTCGAACCCACAGCGTAGAAAGTTTGCCATGTTGAAGCTTGGTTCTCCAACCGCAGCAGCTACCATCTCGGTGAAGTTTTTGAAGTTTTGGTTTCCTTCGCCTGCACCCAAGTAGACGCCGATTCGGGTCGGATCGATCTTGCTGTCGAAGATCCCTGACTGTGCGATGGCTTGCTTTGCAGCACCGACGGCAAACTTTGTGTGCCGTCCGCAGTGAAGCCAATCTTCGGGTGATTCACCAGCCTTCGACACATCCCAGTTTTTAACTTCGGCAGCGATGGTGGTAGGGTATCCAGATACGTCGAAGACCGTAATTGGGCCAACTCCGCTTCGGCTCTCTTGGAGAGCTTTCCACATCGTCTCGACGTCATTCCCGAGGGGATTGATCACACCTAAACCGGAGACGACAACACGTCGACGCATGAATCGAAACCCTTCGAGTAAAATCGTTTATTATGCATTCCTGTGGGTGCTCATCAGCTTCGGGCAGCTTGGCGCAGTACCTGCGCCGCATTGCGTTCGGCTTCGAGCATGTGCGGAGGCGGGTCTATTTTATTCCCATCCTTATCGACCGCAACTTCGTAAAACCTAAGTATACGCAGGGTCCGCAGAAGATCTTCCGGGGGAAAGAGTGCGGAGCTACCGAAACTCTCATCGAGGAATGCGAACGAGAGTTCCAGGTCGGCTACGGGCTCCCCGTCAACAGTGATTGTCCCAAAGACAATAGCACCACTGGGTTGCTTATCCTGCAAAACAGCTTTAAGCTCGATGCGATCACCCGGACCGACAGTTCGGTAGAATGTCGCTTTGGACACTTTCGCCAAAACCGTTTTACGAACGAATCCTTCGGGTTCTGAGACGAGCAGTCCACCTGTTTGCGCCATTCCCTCGATCATCAACGAATGAGGGAAGTGGGGCAAACTATGTGAATACTCGTCGAGGGGTTCCTCGCCGAAGCAGACGTTCTTGATGGTTCGTGCGTGTGAATCGCGTACGAACTCGACAAATCGATCGATCCAAAACCAACGCACCGAGAACGCCTCTACACTGTCTGGAGAAAATTCGTCCTTAGGACAACTTGGCTTGCACGTAGCGGCACAAGTCGCTGACGGTTAGCACATCGCCGAAATCTTGAACGCGTGGGTTCGACTCGAACTTGTTCAAATCAGCCCAAGGCATTCGCTTCTTCAATTCTGCCAAGCCATTAGCATTGACTTTACCATCATTCACGTAGCTACCCTCGGTGAGGATATCTTTCGGAAAGAGGTCTTCTGTCTGGATCTTAATCCCGAACGCCTTCTCAAGCTTGAAGACGATATCGAGGAAATCGATCGACTCAGCACCGAGGTCACCGACCATAGTTGCCGACGGAGTCACATCTTCTTCGTCTACCCCGAGAGCATCGACGAGTGCGGATTGGACTTTGGAAAACACTTCTTCATTCACTGACATTTCGACGTTCCTCGATCAAAAACGAACCTTCGTTTCCTGGTCTTGAAGGGGAATAGGCGGGGCAGGTCAAGCCCGTTCCATGGGCCCATTTCTTACCCGCAACCGGAATATTTTACCAGCCCCCAACGGGGCAACCTAGGCGATTCTATCGGGAACCAAGCCTCCGGGCAGAGAGCAGTTTCAGGGGTATTTCAACTCTTTTCGCAGTAATTTTGTCTGCCCCACGGGCCCGACAAAGCTTGTTCCCTTTGTTTTCAAGGTATTACTTCGCAGCTCCTTCAGCCGGTTCTGCCGGGATTTGCAACCAATCTTTCCACAACCCCTCCTGCTTGTCGGTCGGAGACTCAACGCGAACAAGGTTCCAAGAAGGAGGCTCAACTGCGGATTTTCCACCTGCCCCACCCTGTTCTTGAGAGTCTTTGCCTCGCGATTCCTGATCTCTAAAGTCCAATTCCCTTTCGAGAATTTTCCCTCGTCGGGCCACTAGCAATTTTACTCGATCACCCTGCCGAAGTGTCCCGACCAGGTCGCCCCACTGTTCTTGCGACGCGCGGAATTCTCCGAGTCCAAGAAGTTCGTCCCCAACTTGGATCCCTGCGCGGCTCGCTACCCCGGAACGCAAGACTTTCTCGACCATCGTCTTGCCAGCGGTGGTGCTAAGCTCCAAGCCGACCTGTGCCGCTGTGACGGTGTTGGGCTGCGAAACTGCAGCGTCGGTTGTTTCTTTCGGTTTCCATTTCAATCCATACGACTCAAGCAATGGGCTGTAGTCGAGCTCTTGCGTCGATTCCAATTCCTGCTCCAGCCAACGCGATACTTCCTCGCCTGCAACTTCCGAAACGATTCGCAAGAAATCCGCATTCTCATATCCGTTCTGGTGATGCCTCTCCCAAAGCAATCGCATGCAATCATCAAGCGATTTCTTGCCGTCGCCTTGCGAGCGAATCTTCGCATCGAGCAACATCCCGATCAATGCACCTTTAATGTAATAACTGATCCGACTATTCGTGGCGTTCTCATCCGGACGATAGAACTTGATCCAAGAATCAAAGCTGCTATCGAGCACATTTTGGACGAGCCGACCAGGCGAGTTTTGGTACCCTTGAATCGTCTTGCTCAGCCGCTCCAAGTATTCTTTAGGAGTGCACAAACCTGCCCGAATTACGAACAAGTCATCGTAATAACTGGTTAGTCCCTCGGCGATCCACAACTCACTAAAGTACTGTTCTTGGTTGTAGTCGTACTTCTGCAAAACCTTAGGCCGCAGTCGCCGAACGTTCCAAGTATGAAAGAACTCGTGCGAAACCAATCCTAACCAATCGACATACTTTGCACGTTGTCGAGGAGCCCAACGACTGGTCATCAAGACGGTGCTATTGTCATGCTCAAGCCCTCCACCGGACTCGGTGATCAAGTTCAAAAACCAATAACGCGTGTAAGGGACTTCTCCCCAGAACTTTTGCTCTACTTCCACGAGCTTCACCACGTCGGCCATCGCTTTTTCGGTATCCCACCAAGCTTCTGAACGGTTTGCGGCAAGCCCCGATGCTTGAGGAGTGGCTGGATCAAACGGTGCGGTTGCTAAGTAATGCTCAACGCCACCGATGGAGCGACTGCGGATATCGATGGTCCCTAGCACTAAAGGACTATCGATTAGCTCATCAAAATTCTCTGCCCGACGGACCCAAGGGTCTTGGTTGTTGATCGGTGTCAGCGAAGTTGCAATCTGCCCCCAACCTTCCCTCGGCTTGCACCGCACTAAGTGAGGGCGTTCAAGCATATTCTCTGGGGTGATAAAGGTTGCAGCACCTGTGATAAACGCGAAAGCTTCTTCGATCCAATTCGTTCGAACTCCCATCTCGCGACCGTAAAGCTGGTACTCGACGAGCACACGATCAGCCCCTTTGCTCTCTACCGTCCAGTGATTCTTGTCGATCTTCTTCACCGCTCGCGGAGAACCCTTCGCATCCCTGGCTTCAATTCTCTCAACCTGCCTTGCATACTCGCGAACCATGTACGAACCCGGCGTCCAAACTGGCATCATCAGTCGCACGGAATCAAGCCCTTCGGCGGGCAAATCCAACCGGACTCGCACCACATGCAAGTGCGCGTCTTGAAAATCTAATTCGTATTCAACAGGTGACGACTCACCCAGCTTGGCTTGTGCTTGCACGAACTTCTCCGAACCAAATAACATCAAAAATAAAACCAAGGAGCGAAACAATCCAAACGATCGACAACGCTGCTTGAATCGCATCCAGGTTTTGATCCAAGGGCGAGTCGAAGGGGCTGGTAATTGTTGCATTCCTACACCTTGAAACTTTCTAGTGTGCGATTCGATCTGTTCATCTGTAGGGGTATCTCGATCTTGGTCGATCACCGCACCGACGAACTCCCCTTTGGTTCGCTCGATCGGAAAAGGGCGACAGAACTCCCCTACATAAGAGTATAAATCGCTGTGAACGATCAAGTCATTTTTAAAACGAGGATAGATCACTTCTCTTAAAAATACTTGATCGACCCCTTTGCGTTCCCATAAACCCCATTGATCAATCAACGCCTCCATGTCAGGAATGGCACCACCAAGGCACCCCCACATGCCAGCCATAATGATTACACGGTGTTCGGGATGATCCCTCATGATATGGAGCGACTTGCCACTTGCCAACCATTGCTCAACCGCACTGAATTCCCGCCGACTCGGCCTTGAATCCGTATCGCGAAACACAACCGCTTGAACATCGTTATCTCCAGCGGCTAAGAAACGCCAAAACGTTCCGTCGAAAGTTCCTCGGCGTTTCGCCCGCTGCACTTGAGCACCCGCGTTTTCTAGCCGCTGGACAACACTCTGGCTGATTTCATCCGAAACGTAGAAGCGAGCCACCCAACCTTGGTAGACGTCGGGTATCAAGTCCGCGTTCCGCAGTGCTCCTTCGATGTACAAAGGTTGATTGCCATACAATGAGAATGAAACGATTTTCTTAGACATGACTCACCTCGACCTCCGTTTCACAATTGCGAATTCGATGGTAAGAACACGCACCGTGATCATGCGCAGGTACGTGAAGCATTAGCCGGCTGCCAATCGACCTGCGGCGTAATCGATTTGATTCCAAGCCAACTGCGTCGCTGTGCCCAGAGGTCTGTCTGGATAGCGGAAATTGTGATAGTAAAGCTTCGTACGATTGATATTGAGCGATTCGATCATGCATCGAATGGAGCTTTCCATGCAATGCACCTCTGAAGCTCGCTCAAGCAACAAGCCGAGATGAAAGATGCTCTCGGTGATATCATTGCGAACAATCGGACAACGAACGGAACTTGTTTCGATGCGAAAGCCACGCGAAGCATCGTCATGAACGAAGGCATACGCTCCTTTCGGAGCAAGCTTCGCAAAGACTCGCTCTTCTTGCTCGTAATCTCGCTCCCAATAACAATGTGAGTAACGCAGCGAGTAAGGCAACCCAGCTTGCATATAAAACAACTCGTCAAAAAAACGCCTGGGATGGCGTTTCTCCAAAGCCCTCAACGCGCGATGCCCAACCGAGAGAAAGTTCCAAGTACTTCGCTCGCGAAGCACTCGCTGTACCTCCGGGGCTTCACGCTCTCCTTCTGGGATCGCTTCAAGAACAATTCGATCCTCGTCTCGATACATCCACTGCGTCATCTCTAAATTGCGTTCTTTGCAAAAGACATGAACGCAACAATCATGCTCAAGCTTGCTCAGTAAAAACCGAACCATACCATTCAAGTGAATCATGTCTCCAAGACCCAGATGATGGTAAATGTACAGATCGC
>CAIJIZ010000153.1 GCA_903820735.1 uncultured Pirellula sp. | reverse complement strand
TGAGAAAGCAGTTCAATGATAAGCCGCAGGCTTCGGAAAAAGGGAAGCAGGAGTGAGACTTGTGAAGAACCGACAGATTACGATCGCCGACAGCCGACTCAGTAGCAGTCTTAGTAGCAGTCTTAGTAGCAGTCTTAGTAGCCGCCTAAATCACCTTCTAAATTACTGCCTAAATTACCATGTGTTGGGTGTGGTTTCCCGATATGCGATATGCATGGTCGCGCTGGCGATGAGTTGGGCAGTTGGATTGGAAATGGATTCGTATGCTCAAGAGCAACGGAGCACGCAGCAACAGCAAGGCACCCAAGAACCACCTGAGTCAGTCGCAAGCGTGATACCGAACGAAGGGCACGCGAGACTTGATTGGATCGAAGCTGGGGACTCGGGTTCAGGCCGCATCGATACGGTGGAGGATTGGCAGAAGCGTCGTGCGTCGATTCGCCGAAACTTGGAGAAGGTCATGGGGCAGCTACCCTCGCGTGAATCGTTACCTCCACTGCGTGTCAGTGTGCTTGAGCAAGTCGAGTTGGAGGATGGTTTAGTGCGACAGCACATCGAGATCGACGTATCGACAGTCGGGGTGCAGGGAGAGTTGGCATCGGAGTGGATCCGAGCTTACTTGTTTTTGCCCAAGGAGTCGCGCAAGGAGCCCCAGCCGGCGATGCTTTGTTTGCATCAAACAGTAGCGATTGGCAAGCAGGAACCTGCGGGGCTTGGCGGAAGTGAGAACCTGCACTATGCCTTAGAGTTGGCGAAGCGCGGTTATGTCGCTATTGCTCCGGATTATCCTTCGTTCGGTGAGTATGCATTTGATTTCGGGAGTCAGCCGCAGTGGGCCAGTGGAAGTATGAAGGCGATTTGGAACAACATGCGTTGCGTGGACTTATTGCAGCAATTGCCACAGGTTAATGGGCAGCGGATCGGTTGCATCGGGCATTCTTTGGGTGGTCACAATACGATCTTCACCAGCTTCTTCGATGAGCGGATCGCCGTAGCCGTATCCAGCTGTGGATTCACAAGGTTTCACAAGTACTATCGAGGAAATCTTAAGGGATGGACAAGTGATCGCTACATGCCCCGAATTGCACAAGACTACCAAAATGATCCAGACCGCGTACCCTTCGACTTTCCCGAGTTGATCGCCGGGATTGCGCCAAGAGCGTTCTTCACCAGCTCCCCCATTCGGGACGATAACTTTGATGTCGAGGGGGTTGCAGAGACGATCGGCGAATCGAAGCGAATCTACAGCATGTTAGGAGCCGAAGATCGACTGCGCGCAATGTATCCCGACAGCGCGCATGACTTCCCGATTACTGCGAGGCAGGAAGCTTATGCTTTTATCGATTCGATTTTGCGGCCAGCAACCTTGTCGACTGCAAATCCACAGCGTTGAGCAACGGCTTTAAAAAGCAGCGTTAAGCAGCGGCGTTAAGCAACAGGGGTAAACAGCGGCGTTAAACAGCAGGGGTAAACAACAGGGTCAAACAACAGGGTCAAACAACTGAATTAGTACAGTGCGTTTGACAAGAGCGATTCTCGTCGCGAGCGTTATTCGTTGATTTCGCTTTGTTGCGGGTCGAAATCAACTGTCAAGGTGGCTTGGCTACTCTCCGAGTCGCCGGCATCTTCGCGTACTCCGCGGCGACGACGTCTCGGTTTTGCATTCGCCCATTCTTTGGTCATGATTTCAAAGACGTCGTGAGATTCGTACCGAGCGATGTTCTTGCCTTCGGGGATCGGACCGATGAGGCCTCGGAAAATGGGCATCCCTCGAAGATCTAGATCGGTGCTGCTGTCCTCAATGCCGACTTGGGAATGCGTTCGGAAGATCATCTCCGCAGAATGGAAGTCGCGTATTTTTAGCGACCCATCGGTAGCTCGAGTTACCACGCGAAATACATCTTTCTTGGCCATAAAAGCCCATCCAGTCTGCGAAGTGATGATCCGATTCGAACGGCCGAGAATCTACCGTTCACGTTGGTTATCGGACCGGCGTTAGAGATGCTTGCATTTTCCTCGGACTCAGTGTTTGATTGGTTCGATCGCTACAACCGGCAAGCATTTAAGAACCGTTAGAGCGAGGGATGTTACGCAGTGCATTGTCGGTAAGCTTCGAACAACCCGATCCCCACGGAGACCGAGAGGTTCAAGCTGCGGACAGGTCCGGTCATCGGTAGTCGCACACAGTGCGAGGGCCAATTGGTGCGAACGGAGGGAGGCAAGCCGTTTGATTCGCTACCGAAGACTAGCCAATCGGCGGGTTGATAGGTGACATCGGTATGCAGCGAAGTGGCGAACTTGGTGAAAAACCAAGCTCTTTCGAGATCGATGCGTTTGAGCATTTCATCCCAGGAGTCGACCAATTCGAGGTCAAGATGTTGCCAATAGTCCAGCCCTGCTCGTTGAACCAACCGTTCATCGAGACGAAAGCCCATGGGGCGAACGATCCAGAGTTTTGCTCCGAGGGCGACGCATGAGCGGCCAATATTCCCAGTGTTTTGCGGGATTTCAGGTTGGAACAAGACAACGTTGAAGCTTGGGCGAGGAAGTTCGATTTCTGGCATAACTCGGGTGCATGAACTTTCTTCGAATCGGTTATAATTCGGGCTCGTTTGAAGTTTCCTTTTCTAAGCCTACGACGACTTTATGCCAATCCCCGTTACCTGCCCAGGATGCCTTGCCCGTTTCACTGTCAGCGACAAGTACGCTGGCAAGCAAGGACCTTGCCCGAAGTGTAAGAAAACGATTACGGTTCCAGATAAATCGCAGGAAGTGGTCATTCACGCTCCTGATGAGGGCCCAAAGGATTCGACAGGCAAGCCGGTGCTCAAGCCTATCAGGAGGGTGGAATTCACCCCTAATGGGTTGCAAATCGGCGTTGCGATCGGTGTAGCTAGTCTAGCGATCATCTCAGCGATTTGGGCGCGTGCAACGGGTTTTGTGCCACCGACTTGGTCGCTAGCCCTGATCGCCACTGCGTTGGCGTATCCCCTGACATCCATCGGGTATACCTTCTTCAAAGATGACGAACTTGGCGGTTACATCGGCAAAGAAAGATTAGTGCGGCTGGGGGTTTGTGCGTTGGTGTTTGTCCTGACTTGGGGGTTGTACTGGTTTTTGTCGTACTACTTCGGCAACTCGGTTCTTGCTCAGACCGATGTGGTGCAAATGTCCATTTTTATCGTATTGATGTTTGCCGCAGGGATCGGAGCTTCGCTCGGAACCTGTGAGCTCGAAGTGGGGCAATCGTTCTTGCACTATGCGATTTACTTCATCGCGACCTTGTTGCTTGCGATCCTCGCCGGTGTACCCTTAGCATCCCCGTTTTCTGCCAATCCCGACGAACCGATGCTTGGACTCCCCAAGGGTAGTTCCAAGATGATTTTGCCCGGAAGTCCGGGGGGGCCCAACGTCGTTCCCAACGCTCCTGCGGCCCCACAGTGATCGCTTGTCTTTAGTGTTTTTTTTCCCTCCTCGAACCCACCCCTACTGGAGTTCATTGATGAAACGATGTTTATCCTTTGCCTTTGCCATGGCTCTTTTCACAGGTTCTGGACTCCTACCGAGTCTTGCATATGCCCAAGACAATTCTGACCCTTGGCAAAAGAAAAAGGCTGAGAGCTTCCGCCCGTTGACCGACGCACAAAAGGCCGCGATCGAAACCGCT
This sequence comes from uncultured Pirellula sp., assembly GCA_903820735.1. Taxonomy (GTDB): domain Bacteria; phylum Planctomycetota; class Planctomycetia; order Pirellulales; family Pirellulaceae; genus JBKCUI01. Next base: position 87 of record CAIJIZ010000153.1, on the reverse strand, counting down.
GTGCCAGCAGAAGCTGTTGCGAAGCCCAAGAAAACCCGCCGTGTTCTGATGTTCTATCGCTGCGAAGGGTTCATTCACTCCTCGATC
>CAIJIZ010000152.1 GCA_903820735.1 uncultured Pirellula sp. | reverse complement strand
CACCGCGCATCCATTGGTAACCCGAAGTGTCAACGAGGGAGCTACCGTACCCGCTCCATCGCTCATTGGTTTCGTCAACAATCCTCAGTAACCTCGCTGAGCCGCCGGCTTACCATTGCATGGCCAACGGCCACTGCACACTTATTGGTAACCCGAAGTGTCAACGAGGGAGCTACCGTACCCGCCCCATCGCTCATTAGTTTGGTCAACGATCCGCAGTCACTTCAGTGCATCCGCGTGCTTATTTTGGTAGGTGCGGTTTACTCCTCAAGAGTTTTCAAACGAACGATATCGAACCGGTAGCAGTGATATACCGTTTTTGGTTGGAGCGTTCTCGGAGGTAGGTGATTGCGGATATGGATCCGCGTAGAGGTAGATGCATCGGGATAGTGGTAGCGATTGGAAATCGTAGTTAGATATACTATTCCCTAGTATCGCAATGCAAGTTGCGCCGGCGTCCGCATCGAGCGTGGTTTTAGCGATCACCGAAGCGCTCTGCGGGAACTGCATCGGTTCCCCTGTCCGTGGGTCGATTAAATGACTGAACCGGCGTCCTTGAAATTCCAAGACTTGATTTCGATCACCGGAAGTCGTGATCGCACAATTCGACAGTCTCACTTGCTCGATTGGTGATGATTCCTTCGTCAATCCGGCAATCGTGATTTTCCAGCCGTCGGGGTTGTCAGGTGGAGCGTCCCCTAAATAGATATCTCCCCCGATATCTACTAGGAAGGATTTTGCACCGACCGAAGTCATCTTACGGACCGCTTTATCGATTAAGAATCCAGTAGCTAGGCCAGATAGATCGAGCAGTACACCGGGCTGGTTGATTGTGACGGAGTGGTCCGTCAAAGTCACTTTATCCCAGCCCGTTTTGGCTAACGCGTCGCGGATATCGGAGTCCGTCGGGGGATGTTTGTTTTTTCTCGCGTTCCGCCAGAGTTGAAATAGCGTACCGTAGGTTATATCGAAGGCGCCTTGGGATAGCTGCCACCATCTCTGAGCTTCGAGAATCGTTTCCCATAATCCATCAGAGACCTGCACTGTTTTTCCAATGCTTTGATTCAGCCGCGATATTTCACTCGTTGGGTCGTAGTTGTTGATTTGAGGAACCCAGAGTTCCAGTTCCGAAAGACCTGCGTCGATCCAGCTTTGGGCTTCTTCTATGGATTGTGCATACACGACACATCGAAGGGTTGTCCCCATCGTTGGCGTAACGTACTCGTATCGCTCCAGCACAAATACGGCCTTTCAATTAGCTGTGTTTATTAGGTGTTGCGTATAAACTTGGACCTATAGACCGGTAATCCATTGAGTCGAGTACGGCGTTCGAAGTGAGTGCGGAAGTCCATCGCATGCAGGGCAGGGGGCTCTGGAACGTATTTTGGCCCTTGAAGCTTCGTCAGTTCGACAATGCGAGGAATTGCGATTTCGTAGTAGTCCAAGACATCGGTCCAGAAATGCAATTCACCACCGAGTTTCAATACTCGTTCGATATTTACAATCGTCTCATCGCTCAGTACCCGTCGTTTCTTGTGTTTTGATTTCCACCAAGGATCCGGAAAGTAGACGTGGACTGCTGCCACCGAGTTATCTGGGATATCGTTCGCAAGTACGGCTACGGCATCGCAGGCCAAAAAAACCGCGTTGGTGATTTGACCTTTATCGAGTTTCTCTTGTGCTTCCCTTGCGTATTTGGTCGCCAACTCCATGCCGATATAAGTGCGATCAGGATTCTCACTCGCTGTGCGGATTAAATAGAGACCTTTGCCGGACCCGATTTCAAGTTCGATCGGTTGGGTGGAGGAGAGGCTATTTGCAAGTCTCTCGCGGTCGATCGCATCATAGAACCGATCTTGTTCTTGGCTGTGCTGAGCCGATTCCGAAGAAGGGATATTTTCAGGGGAAGTGTTATTAGATTCTTGTGCGCTCATGAAAAGTGCGTTCTGATCGGTAATTCCGGTCCTCTGGTATTGCGACGGTTTGGATTTGATTTGATGGTCGAGCGGGAAACGACAGGGATTAGCCCTGGCTTAGCCCCGTTTCTTTCATTCATTCGATCCAACTATGTTGCATGTCGCCAAGGTTGGGTTATAAACGGAGGATGAAACGGACGGAAAGTGGGAATTTCATTCCCTTTTTCACAGAGTTTCGTTCCCTCCCAAGCAAAGAATACTCATTCTTGCCCATTTCGATACCCCTTGAGGATCCATCCCGCCATGAGTGTTGATTCCAACGATCGCCCCGCATCTTCCGTTTCGAATGCTTCTACAGCAAGCCTCGGCCAAAATTCTGTAGGAAGACGAAAGTTCTTAGCCGCTGGATCGGCAGTCGGGCTCAGTGCTAGTTTCTTCAACCGATCGGTCCACGCCCAAGGCTCGGATATTATCAAGGTCGGGCTTGTTGGAGCCGGCGGTCGCGGAACTGGTGCTGCAAAAGATGCGATGGATGCCGATTCGGGTTGCCGTTTGACTGCCATTGCAGAAGTTACCGACGATCGACTAGATGGTGCAAAAAGAAACCTCAAACGAACTCTTGGGGAACAGTACGCAGTTCCAGATGACCAGTGTTTCTCTGGCCTCGACGCAATGAATAAGTTGCTCGAAACGGACATCAACGTCGTATTGCTGACGACGCCTCCAGGATTTCGTCCAATGCAAATGGAAGCGGCGGTCGCCGCGGGGAAACATATTTTCTGTGAGAAGCCTGTCGCCGTTGATCCCGTCGGAGTACGCCGCGTCATGGCAGCGAGCGAAGCAGCCAAAGAAAAAGGGCTCTCGCTGGTTTCGGGGCTTTGCTGGCGATATGACAAGGGGGTTCAAGCGACCATTGAGAAAATTCATTCTGGCGCGATCGGGGATATCATCTCCGTCCAGGAAAACTATCTTGCAGGTACCCTCTGGATTCGCGAACCAAAAGACTTTTGGACCCCAATGCATAATCAAGTCATGAACTGGCTTTATTACCGCTGGCTAAGTGGTGATCATATCGTCGAGCAGTTCATTCACTCCCTCGATAAGTCGATGTGGTTGCATCACGACGTTCCACCAGTCCTCGCTTACGGCATGGGAGGACGTCAAGTTCGTACCGATCCGGTCTACGGCGATATCTACGACCACTTTTCCGTGGTTTATCAATGGGCCGACGGTACGAAAACATACGCCGCAACCCGCCAAATGCCGAATTGCTTCAACGAGACAGAAGACTACGTTTACGGAACCCAAGGGACCGCACGCGTCTTGGCGAACGAGATCACCGGGGAGAACCCTTGGAAGTTCTCCGGCGAGAAGCCGAGCATGTACTACCTCGAACACGTCGCTCTGATGAAATCTATCCGCGAAGGTAAACCGCTCAATAATGGCGATTACATGTGCAAGAGCACGTTGATGGCTATCATGGGGCGCGAAGCCGCTTATTCCGGTGAAGTAATCCGCTGGGATGACATCAAGGATAGCAAGATGTCGTTGCTTCCAGAAAAACTCGAATGGGGTGATGCTCCTGCCGTAGACGTCCGCCAACCTGGTTCTTACAGTTTCAATAGTTCCCTGTAGAAACCGGTCACTGTAGCTCGTCTAACTCGTTTTGGACTGAGTGATGAACATCTAGCCTAGATCGCTACGCTAGATGTTCGCAACACGACGATCTGAATTCGATCACTCGCAAAAGGCTTGTAATGTCGCGTAAAGAGAAAATATTGGCGATGCTCGCCGACGACCCAAACGATGCGTTCCTTCGCTACACCTTAGCGATGGAATTGCGAAAGGAAGGGGAGCACGAGCAGAGCATCGATATCCTTCGCGATCTAGCCTACGATCCGACAAGTAAATATGTTGCCGCTTTCTTTATGGCAGCACAGCAACTTGCCGAGTTGGAACGGATCGAAGACGCACGAGAGTTGCTTCGGGACGGAATCGAAGAAGCTCGCGCGCAGGGTAACTCACACGCTGCCGCCGAAATGGCTGAACTACTTGCCGAGCTTGGCAAATAGCCTTTTCGGTCGCTTCTACACGCAACAAGCTCCGCTTCCTCAAACCTCCTCAATGGGTTTCGTATGCCTCTGCTTTTCACTAATTGCAAGCCAACTACCGCCGTCTTGGGTTTCAAAAAATTTTCGATGAAATCGGCGGTGCCACTCCTGTGCTTGGCTCTTTGCCATAGTGCACCAGTTGGTGCCCAAGAGTTGCTTGCGGGAAGCGAAGCAATTCGAGGAAGTGAACTTTTCAAACCAACACAAGTCATCAAGTTATGGGATTCGGTCGCACCTGGAGATACTAAGCAGCTACCACCTGAAGGCGACACGTCAAAGCCGCAGGATCGGGGCGTAGCCGATCGACCTGTGATACGAATTGGAAATGTTTCCATTCCAGAGCTGGAGATTTATGAACCGGCCAAAGAAAAGAAGACCGGGGCGGCTGTTCTGGTGTGTCCAGGCGGAGGATACAACATCCTTGCCTATGATCTCGAGGGGACCGAAGTTTGCCAGTGGCTAAATTCCATCGGAGTTACCGCAGCACTTTTGAAGTATCGCGTGCCGCGGCGCGAAGGACGCGAAGCGTACGAGGCTCCACTGCAAGACGCACAGCGTGCGATCAATCTTCTACGCGCCAAGGCGACCTCGCTGGAAATCGATCCAAAACGGGTGGGCTGCTTGGGATTCTCTGCAGGCGGAAATCTCTGCACGATGCTCACGACACGTTTTGCAACTCTTAGCTATCCGAAATCTGACTCCGCAGATGATCTAATTCCCCGCCCTGACTTTACTCTTCTGATCTACCCTGCATATATGGTCAAAAAGGACGATAAATCGGCCTTGGCACCTGAAGTAGTCTTCACCAAAGATACCCCACCGTTGTTTTTGACGATGGCTCAAGATGATGCTTTGGGTTGCGAGAACGTTTTGGTGCCCGCCATGGCACTCAACGCTCTAAAAGTCCCTTTCACCCTCCATTTGTATCCATCCGGCGGACATGGTTATGGATTACGGGATACTGGAAATCCTGTTCAGGCTTGGCCGAAACGGGCAGCGGAATGGATGCAGCAACAGAACTTACTCGGGACCAAGCAATAGTTGCATGCCATTGGTTTCCAAGTGTCATTCGGCCCATCCGCTGAGTATTCAGAAACTCATCGATCGGATGCCTGGTTGATAGGATTCGGTTGCGGTTTGGATTTCGGTTTGGGGCGAAATGGAAGATGCGAGCATAAAAAAAGGTTTCGAAGCATCGCTTCGAAACCTTTGGCTTGTTGATCCTGTTTTGTCAGGCTTACTGCATCGTTTTCGGATCGAGTTGGGTGAACGGAAGTTCGAAGGTCTTCATTAAGCCTTCCACGTCACCCGACTTTAGGCCTTGGGTGAACCAGTAAGCTCTCGCTTCGGCACTGCCGTGTGTAAACGCCGCCTCACGAATCCTACCGGTTGCTTTCTTCTGTAGTACGTCATCACCGATTCGTCGAGCGGTATTGATCGCATCGCCGATGTCTCCTTGTTCAAGAATCCCTTTCATCTGCTGAGCGTGATGCGCCCAAACACCTGCAAGGTAGTCAGCTTGAAGTTCCAAGCGAACACTCAATTGGTTCGATTCGACCTGGCTAGCTTGCTGCTGCATCCGTTGGACTTTCATGGAGAGTCCAAGAAGATTTTGAATGTGGTGTCCGACTTCATGAGCGATCACATAAGCCATCGCAAATTCACCCTTAGCACCCAGTTCGTTTTCCATCGTTCGGAAGAAGTCGAAATCGAGGTAAACGTTTTTATCACCAGGGCAGTAAAAAGGGCCAACTGCTGCTGTTGCATCGCCGCAGGCCGAACGTACCGCACCGGTGAAGAGAACCAACTTGGGTTCTTCATACCGCGCATTAAGATTCTTGCGAAATAGTGTTGACCAGACGTCCTCGTTGTCCTTGAGAACAACACTTACGAACTTCTTGAGTTTCGCGTCTTTGTCGTTTTCAGCGGAGGGTGGCATCCGGGTCTGTTGGGCACTTTGCTGCTGCCCGGCTTGTTCGAGCAATTGCCGCGGGTTCGCACCCAGCATCATCGAAATCACCACGCTTAGAATCAGAAATAACAACCCGCCTCCGGCCATTCCAGCCACAGGCATTGCTGAACTACGTCGATCCTCAACGTTTTGAGATTCTTCTCTTCCTTCCCAGCGCATCGTATTTGAGCCCTTAAAAAATCAGCTAGCTATGAACTTTCTAGGGCCCCGGAATTTCGGTCGGTACAAAGGCCGATCGGCGAGACGCCCCCATCAGATAACTACGAAGCGAATTTTAGTCTTTTCGTTCCGTGCGGCTTGGGGGGCGAAGCAAAAATCTCCAAGAATTTTCCCACTTTTGCCAGACAATGGGGCGACGGGTCAGTGAGCTTGTTGCCGAAGTACCACTGCGATCGTTTTTAGCATGATTTTCAGGTCCAGCCACAACGACCAGTCGCGGATATAGCGGTGGTCAAGCTCGATGCGTGCGGCCATTTTTTCGGTGGTATCGGTCTCAAGGCGGCTTCCGAGCACTTGTGCAAGCCCTGTGATTCCGGGGCGGACTTTGTGCCGCAGCATGTATCCGCGAATCAGGCTCCTAAAGTGCTCATTGTGGGCCGTTGCATAAGGCCGAGGCCCTACAAGGGACATGCTCCCTCCGAGAACATTGAACAATTGCGGGAGCTCATCAAGCGAAGTGCGACGCAACAATCGCCCCACGGGGGTCACCCGCGGATCATTTTTCGTCGCTTGCTTGACCACGCGCCCATCTTCCATAGTACTCATGGTTCGGAACTTCCAAACCAAGAATTCTTTCCCATCAAGCCCGTATCGCCTTTGACGAAAGAAGATCGGGCCTTCACTTGTCAAGCGAATGGAAAGGGCGATAAGGATCAATAGCGGAGCCGCAACGGCCAAGCCGATCGAACTCAAGAGGATGTCCATGCCCCGCTTTAAATATCCATCGATACCAAAAATCGGGGTTTCAAAGACGCTTACTACCGTATGCCCTCCAACTGCACCCCATCTACTGTACAGAACGTCGAAGGCTTCCAGGTTCGGCACTAAGTACACCGAAGCGGTGGTGTCCGCAAGCCGATCGATCCATTCGCGAATCCTGATGTTATTCTCCATTGGTTCCGCAATGAAAACTGTGTCGATTTCTCGGCGTTCAATCGCCTTGATCATCGCCTGGAAATCATTCGATACCGGCCCCCCGTCGAGTTGCTCACCGATTTCAGGGGATGTAGCATAGCGATCTTGAGAAGCATCTTGGGTATACACACCGACGATGTTCATTCCGAATTCGACGGATCGAGATGCGGACTTTGCAAGCTCCCCCGCCATCGGTGTGGTTCCGATTACAGCACATCGTCTAAATTCCCAAGATCGCTCTTCGATCCAAGTGATAGCTCCACGCACACTTAGATGAACTAATAGGATCGATAGCAGCACCAATAGAAACCAAATCACCATAATATAAGGTGCTACGGTCCAGTCGTGAAATCCAAGCAGCTTAAAGCCCCCTAGCGTTCCCCATGCTCCGAGAGTCCAAGCGGCCGTAACAAGCAAAACATCGTAGTCGATTTGCCTCGGACGACCGTTGCGAAAGACACCCCAAAGTTCCCCAACAATTACAAACATCAATGCGGACAAAAGGGGAAGATGCCAACCACCAGCGGACAGAATTTGATCGCTTACCGATCCCGATCCGCTACTGACTGTAGGTAGTCGTAATCGATGGACCAAGCCGAAGAGTCCGCAGATTACACCCAAGTCCATTGCGATAAGCAAGGAAGGTATAGCTGAGGGAATTGGTCTGACGTTCGATGAAATCATCCTGCAAATTAACCCAGATGCCGAGTCCGATGGCGAATCCGTTGAAGCACGCTCACCGTCCTGTTATCGTTCATCTGAACCAAAGTATTGCCGTTTGGTCGGCGGGACGATTCAAGCGATAAAATCAGAACGACTCAACCAGTGGCTAGTACGGCAGAAGCTACCCAGCCGTTACAGAATCCCGATCGCTGTGATCGGCTTCCATGCTCCCCGACCTGGCCCGGCT